>NZ_JAQZSD010000019.1:0-63558 GCF_028674935.1 Lysinibacillus sp. CNPSo 3705
GCTTTTAACAATTATAATCCTAATGATAAATAAATCAATCAATATTTTAAATTAATTAATTTAATTAAAAGTCAAAACCTCTATTTTAACAGAAAAGAAATAGTTTAAAATAAAATCTTGATGCTTAGTCAATCTAAATTGGATTAATTAATTTAAAAATGTTACATTTTAAATTAGCGTGTGTTACTATTAAATTGATTATATTTAAAATGGTAAAATAAGGGGGTTGAAAGGTTTGAAGGTTGGAAAAACGAAAGAAGAATTAATTGAAGATATTAAAGCGAAAATACCTTTGTTAGTTCAAAACGATTTAATTTTAGACGAAATTTCAATACAGCTTAATAAACATAACATTAACATAGGAAATATTCTCGAATTGATTAATGATGAGAACATATTAAGAGATGCGAATTTACAGGAATTGTTATTACTAGGAGAACAACTGCATTTAAAATTTGCAGACACTGATGATAATTGGATAGCAGAGTGGCTTAATCCTTCAGAAATTAAAGAGTTAAGGTTGTACATAAAAGAATCACCATATCAAGAAACTATTACGTTGCCATATACTTTCGAGAATGTTATGAAAACAGGACATAATGAGTATACTGCAGTAATTCCAAATTCAATTATTGGTAAGCTTTGGATGAGCGGTATTACAATGTATAATCCAAATATTCAACGTCAAGCAAAAAAGAAAAGAGTAAAAAGTGGAATTATTGAGGTCATGAATTTAAATCCAAAATCTTTACATGAGATTGAAAAGCAAGCTTTAGAGGGAGACTTAATTACTTCTACTTTACGCTACAATGCCAAAGTTGGTTCTGGGATGGATGGGGTTGAATTTATTTTCGATGAACGAGATAAGTCTCTGACATTGTTAGAAGGTACTTTATTAGATGTCTTAGATGGGGCGCATCGTACTTTCTCAATTTATAACGCGTATATGAAGAAAGCAGATTTAGAAGGTAACATGATCGTTATTTTTTCTAATATGACAGAGGCACAATGTAAACGAGTACAAGTAGATATGGCAAAGGCTAACCCAATACCTAAACCAAGATTACAAGAATTAGCAAAAGGAAAATTATCCGACGAAGTTGTCATTGAGTTAAAAGCAGAAGGGGAATTAAGAGGTAAGATTACATCAAGTTCTAATGTTAAATATTCATATGGTGAAGTAGTTACTTTTTCGGAATTATCAAATGCCATCGACAAAAGCTTTCATTTGGAAAATCGCCTAGAAGTTATAAAAGTAGCAAAAGTAATTAATGATTATATGATGTATCTTTTTGCATACTATAAGGCAAATGTGTTTGATAAAAATTCCTTAATGTTTAAGAGTAGAATGTTTATAGGTCACATTGAGCTAGCAGCTAAAATGTTTGAACATAATATTCCGTTTGAAAGCTTAAATGATTATTTAGACAGAATTGATTTTACAATCGATAATCCCTTATGGGAGAAAATTGGACTACAGAAATATGGTAGTTTAAGTGCACGCAGTCGAACAAAAATTCAAAAAGTATTCGAACAATTAATTCAAGAATGAGGTGTAAAAGATGCTAAAGGAAAATGTTTTTAATAAAGATATTAAAGAATGGTACTTACAATCATTAGATGTTCAGGAAAATAGTCTAACTACTTATTTATCGTTATTCAATAAAGCAACGTTGCTTGAAAATCAAAAAAATAAAGATATTTTTGATATGCACAAAGTAGAGCTGGAAGAGTTATTTTATAGTTTAAAATCACCAAGTCCACAATCCATTAGTGCCTCCATCGGTGTTATTGTCAGATATATAGACTGGGCTATTATGAATGGCTATACAGACAATCGTTCACAAAGGCTTCCTAGCATTATTGATATGGAATATTGTAGTAAGTTTATCTATAAAGCATCGATTGTCCGATATACAAGGGAACAATTATTACGCTATATGAATTTGTTTGATGACCAGAGATATGCCATATTTCTCCTATGTTTATTTGAGGGAATTAAGGGCGAGGGCTATAGTGAGATTTTAAATTTAAAGATGGAAGATTTGACAAATGAAGATGGGGTCTGCTTTGCTAATTTGACGAATAGTAAGGGTTACACAAGAACGATTGAAATCTCTGAAGATTTATATTGGAGGCTGGAGAGGTTAGATAAAGTATCTTCAACAAGCTCACAACCGAAGCAGGGCCAAAAATATTTTTCAGATAGTACCTATATATTTAAAAAAGCAAATGCTAAAGGGGGCGATATACAACTTAGGGCATCTTTTGGAAATAGGGCTTTGGATTTAGCAAAATCAATTTTTGACAATAGTAACCTGATAGCAAGTACAATACAAGTATCGGGTATGATGTGGTATATATGGGAATTGCTTGAACATAAAGAAGCAAAAGTCTTGAATAAAGAAATACTTGAGAGAGTTGCTAATAAATATGATACTGGCTATGTCAACAAAGATAATAAGTATGTAAGTTATTCAATACTCCAACATAAACTAGATTTTGATTTTATGAAAACGAATTATGGTTTTTTTTATATTGAGCTATAGAACTGGTGAATACCAGTTTTTTTTTTATTTTAAGTACTATTAAGATTCATAAATTGTAAATATTCTCTAAAAATAACCTTGAAAACGAACGTTTGTTCGTGTTAATATAAAAATAAATAAATAGATTGGTGCATTACTTTTGTTATAGGAAGTAATTAAGGAGGGATTTAAATGAGTGATAAGGAGACTACGGCAATATTAGAACTAGTAATTTATAAGGATAGAGATATATCAGAAGAGTTAATGAGTGATTTCTATGGCAGCATATCAAATGTGATATTGAATGATGAAGGTGGCAATGCTCTTACATGTCAATGCATGGACAGCTCACTTTCTAGTTTAATCCTTATGGATAAATGGAATGATGATGAGGTCGAATTAATAAAGGGGGGAGGTGATACAAAATTTATTTATAAAAAATCACAAGAATTAGATATTCAATATGATAGTTTAGTTCAGTTGGATGGTAATAACGAAAATATTTATAGTGTTGTTGAATTCCAAAATATTGTTTACTTATACAA
The DNA here is from genome assembly GCF_028674935.1 of Lysinibacillus sp. CNPSo 3705. NCBI lineage: Bacteria > Bacillati > Bacillota > Bacilli > Caryophanales > Bacillaceae > Lysinibacillus > Lysinibacillus sp. CNPSo 3705. The sequence continues at coordinate 3,074 of NZ_JAQZSD010000019.1, forward strand.
TGGATATCAACGAAAATCTATTATTGATAACAATATTACAAGTTTAAAAAGTCTCAAACATTATTTAAATCATTATTATCCAGAACATAAAGTTTTGGAAAGAATAAATTGAGGATCATTTTTTTAGCAGTTTTATAGAATATTTATAGATTAATTAATAAGAAATGCGAGGGTTTTAAATTGGAGAAACGTTTAATAAGTGATTTTGCATCTGAAATAGTTGAACAGTCCAGAGGGAGAATAAGCTCGATAGATGCTGAAGCACTGGCAATTGTTTACATATCTAAGATGAAAAATTTTAATCCCACTAAAAACATTAGAAGGATGGCCAAGGAGATTGTAAAGTGTAAATTATAAAGATAAAAAGTCTAAATTAATGAAAGGAATGATTGGTGATATATACAAAATACGCACAATCTGTTTATAAAAAATACGGAATTATCATCTTAAAAGATAGTATGAGTAGTAAATGGCTATTAGTTCAAGTAGAAGATGATTTTATTTATTCCAAGAAATTTCCTTCTAAGGTAGCAGCCCAAAAATATTTAGATAAATTAATTGGAAATATTATTAAAATTAATGAAAGTAGGGATTATAGTGGATAAATTAATAATGACAGAAATGAAACAAATGATGAGAGAGTTTGGAGAGATCTTTAGCATAATTAATCGGAGGGAGCTTTTTGAGGATGAAAATAATATGAAAGAATGTTTATACAAATGCAAAAAACTACAAAATGTATTAATGAATTGTACAAAACTAATAGAATTAACATTTATTGAATTACAGGAAAAGCGGGAACAGGCTCTGCTAGCATTAAGTTATGAATCAGATAATGAAAAAAAGTTAAAACAATTAGATTCACTAGTTTTAGAAATTAATAGAAAACAACAAGATAAGTGACGGCCTATAAAAAATGGAAGGAAGGAGTTAAATGACTATTAACAAAAATATAAATGGGTTTAAAGAAGATTATTATGAGATGGCATTAGCCTACAAGGAAATGGGTGATCTAAATTTAACGATATCAAAGGAGATGGAACATCTAGAATGGGAAGCAGTTAACTTGATAGAAGCCTTTATCGAGAATATCAATGTACTTGAGATTTAATTAATGTTTATACATAAACTAATATAATACATATTTCGGAATTAAAAATATGGTCCTGCAAGACCTATATGGAGTACTAAAGTATCATATGAATAAATATAAAATAATTTTAGCCATATTTTTCATCTTTTTATTTCCTATAAGTTTAATAGATGAAGATGTAAATAATGATATAGATTATAAAAGGATATTTCAAAATACTCCTAAGCATAGCTATGATAACATGATTACAACAATTGTTACTTCAGCAGAACAGCTAGAACAACAAAAAAATGAGAAGCGGCAAGAATTAAAACGATTGATGCATGAAAAAGAGATTCGAAAAGAACAACTTAGAATAAAACGGCAACAGAAAGATTCTAGTATAAAAGAAAATATTGAGTGGTTAAATTTCCACGCTACTTATTATGGCAATGATTGTATAGGATGTAGTGGGATTACGGCTACAGGAATTAATGTACAAAAAACAATATATTTTAAGGGGTTGAGAATTGTAGCAGTGGACCCAACAATTATCCCATTAGGAACTATTGTTGAAATTAAAACACCGAATGAGAGGTTTAAGGCGATTGCTGCCGATAAAGGTGGTGCCATTAAAGGATATCGGTTAGATATCCTTGTTGAATCCGAAAGAGTATCAGCACAATATGGCAGACATGACGTCCAATTACGCATTATAAAGTAATTAAGCTACTCAAAAAACTTGATAATTCAATACATAAATTTTAAGGAGCATAGTTTTTGCTCCTTTCTTTTATTTTGAAAATGTGAAAAATTACGAAACTTTTTGTAGTCTGCATCCGTATAGTAGGTAATACAATGAAAAGGGGTGAACAACTTGACGCTATTTGGCTATTCACTCGAGCAAATCTTTTTAGTGGGGTTAATATTCGGGGGCCTTGCAACACTTTTATTTACGTTTTTTAGTGATGCTGTCGAGGGCATTGGAGAGGGGCTACCGATTTTTAATCCAAGTGTCATTCTATCTTTCATTACGTTGATGTCAGCAGCAGGATTTATTTTAGAAAAACTAGCCTTCTTCCCTAGCGTTTGGAATATTGTTGCTGCTTGTATCATCGGAGCTATTTTAAGTGCACTATTTTATTTATTTGTTCTAGTTCCGCTACGATCAGCCGATGTTTCGTTAGCTTATACAGAAGAATCGCTTGGAGGTCAGCTAGGAAAGGTCATTGTTCCAATCCCGACTGACGGTTTTGGAGAGGTAGTGATTGCAACGACTAGCGGAATGATTTCAAAGCGAGCAACAGGATTTGACAATGAGGCTATTGATTACGATACGACGGTACTTGTTGTAGAAGTGAAGGAAGGAACGCTTTTTGTGAGATCTTATGATAAGAAATTTTTATAGAGGAGCGATATTTATATGTCAATGGAGATTTTAATTGTAATAGGAATTGTAGCCTTTGTTTTAATTGCACTAGTTGCACTATATGTGACAAAGTATCGTACAGCAGGTCCTGATGAAGCACTGATTGTGACTGGTAGCTATCTTGGCTCAAAAAATGTACATAAAGATGAGTCGGGAAACCGCATAAAAATTATTCGTGGTGGCGGTACATTCGTATTCCCAATTTTCCAGCAAGCACATCCATTAAGCTTATTGTCTAGTAAGCTTGATGTGACAACGCCTGAAGTGTATACGGAACAAGGTGTACCGGTTATGGCCGATGGAACGGCTATCATTAAGATCGGTGGTTCCATTTCAGAAATTGCTACGGCGGCGGAGCAGTTTTTAGGGAAGCAAAAGGATGAGCGTGAAAATGAGGCACGTGAAGTGCTAGAAGGTCATTTACGTTCAATCTTAGGTTCAATGACGGTTGAGGAAATTTATAAAAACCGTGATAAATTTTCTCAGGAAGTACAGCGTGTTGCGTCACAGGACTTAGCGAAGATGGGTCTGACAATCGTTTCCTTTACGATTAAAGATGTACGTGATAAAAATGGCTACTTAGAATCGCTTGGTAAGCCACGTATTGCGCAGGTTAAACGTGATGCGGATATAGCTACCGCAGATGCTGAAAAGGAAACACGCATTAAGCGTGCTGAAGCATCAAAAGAAGCACAAAAGGCTGAGCTTGAACGTGCGACAGAAATTGCGGAAGCGGAAAAAGAAAATCAATTAAAGGTAGCAGAATTCCGTCGTGAGCAAGATATCGCTAAGGCACGTGCTGACCAAGCCTATGAACTTGAAACAGCTCGAGCAAAGCAAGAGGTTACTGAACAAGAAATGCAAATTCGCATTATTGAACGTCAAAAGCAAATTGAATTAGAAGAAAAAGAGATTTTACGTCGTGAGAAGCAATACGATTCAGAAGTTAAGAAAAAGGCTGATGCGGATCGTTACGCTGTCGAGCAAAATGCGGCGGCAGCCAAAATGCGTGAGCTTGCGCAGGCGGACGCGGAGAAATATCGTATCGAATCATTGGCACAAGCCGAAGCGGAGAAAATTCGTTTGGACGGTCTTGCAAAAGCGGATGCTGAGCGTGCAAAAGGGGAAACAGATGCGGATATTATTCGTCTTCGTGGTCTAGCAGAAGCCGAGGCGAAACGTAAAATTGCGGAAGCCTTCGAATACTACGGTCAGGCAGCTGTCCTGGATATGATTGTACGTATGATGCCTGAATATGCGAAAGAACTTGCGAGCCCACTTGGCAATATTGATAAGATTACTGTTGTTGATACTGGTGGTGGAGAAGGCGGAGGCGGTGCTAATAAAGTAACTGCCTATGCAACGAATTTAATGTCAACATTACAGGAATCGTTAAAGGAAACTTCAGGAATTGATGTGAAGGAATTAATTGAAAGCTATGCAGGTAAGCATACATTGCGTCCGGAGCTAGAGCAAATAGCAGTAGGCTTAGGAAAGCAAACAACAGCTACAGCTAATGAAACGCAAGACGAAATAAAAGAAACGGTTGAACAATAATAGAAATAGCCGCCTGATTTGCTATCAGGTGGCTATTTTTTTCTCTATTTTTCCTTCCACTCACTTGCGAGCATGCCATAAGCAACTTGGTCAACATAATGGTCATAAAGCCATTCTGCTGCACGAATCGTTCCTTCTTTTGTAAAACCAAGTCGTTCAGGGATGGCGCGGCTTTTTGCGTTGCCCGTAGCAGCACGAATTTCGACCTTATTGAGCTGTAAATTCTTAAAAGCATATTGTAATAATGCTTGGACAGTCTTTGTCATAATACCATGTCCTTGAGCCCCTTCGCTGAGCCAATAGCCAATAGCAGCGATTTTATTGCTATGATTTATCGTATTAAAGCCAGCAATGCCTACGATTTCATTGCGAAAAATGATAACAAGAGAGAGGCTGCTTTTAACTTCATGCCCTTTTATACAGCCTTCTATATATGCCGTTGTATCGGCTACTTCTTTTGTAATATCCAGCCACGGCAACCATTCCCGTAAATATGTACGTGATGCATCTGTTAAGGCAAAAACAGCATTTGCATCTTCTAATTCGATAGTCCGTAAAGATAATTCCGGATTAATGGTCATTTGCAATATTCTTCACCTCTTTTTTATTTTAAGGCGTTATGCATAAAGCCCTTCATTTCATGACTAAGAACGGTTAACTCCTCAATAATTTCACTAAAATCTTGAACGAGCTGAGACTGTTCGTTTGTTGCGTCATTGATTTGCCCCATATTTTGCTTAAGGTTTTCTAGGTTCCTATTTATATTATGTAGGGAGGCTTCGATATTTTCTGTGGCGCTGGATGTTTCGAACGAGAGCTTTCTAACTTCCTGCGCTACGATGTTAAAGCCAGCACCATGCTGGCCTGCACGAGCCGCCTCAATAGATGCATTTAAGCCGAGTAAATTTGTTTGGCGAGAAATGCTTTTTATTAAATCTGTTACTTCATTTGTTTTCTTTGAATCTTCAAGGGCGTGCTGTGCTTGTTTATTAATCTCCTCACTTGTTGCTGCTAATTCCTCAGAATGTGAGGCAATTGTATGTACTTTGTCCTGTAAGCTGTTTACAAGGCAATCCATTGTCCCCATATAATCCTCAAGTTTAAGCTCATTGTCGATTGGTAGTCCAAAAGCTAGGGCACCTACGACTTTACCATTTTCACGGATTGGAAATGAAAAAGCATTGATGGCAACCCCGTATACATCCTTTGGTATTACGACATCAGCATTTTTTCCAGTAAAGGCAATGAAAACATTTTGGTCATTAGCATTTACTTTTTGTCCATCTAGGTAGCCTGAATCTACACGTTTGCCAGCTAAATATTTTACAACTATTTCACTTTCCTTCTCGACGACAGCCACAATTGCCTCTTCCTTTAATGCAAGGTGGATATAAGGTACTGAAAGTGCTAAAGCTTCAATAATTTTCATGAAAATTCCTCCAAGTCTGTGCAGTGAAAAATAGTTTAGTCATCGGAGCTTTTTGCCAAGGATTGCTAGATGATTACTTTCACTGTAACACAATATTTGCCACTAAAAATAGACAAAAACTAAATTTATATGAAGAAAATGTGATTTTAGTCACGGTAATTTGTCAAATGAAATCATGCGCATAATAAAAAAACAACGGTAAATTTGTCTATTTTTTGACAAGTTATCGTGTGTTTTGAAGATCATTGTATTAGAATAATAGTAGAATTGAAAGAACGTAAGGAGAGAGAGAGATGGGTTACATTCAAAAGGGGACAAAGGCGTTTCATAAAGCAAACTGGGCTTTATTTTTAGCAGGCTTTATCACCTTCGCCAATTTATATGTATCACAGCCATTATTACCAACATTTGCGAAGGAGTTTCATGTATCACCTGCAGTTGCAAGTTTAACGCTTTCTGTGACAACTTTTGCGTTATCCATCAGTATGATTATTGTGGGTTCATTATCAGAGGCATGGGGTAGGAAATCTTTGATGACCATTTCTATTTTTGCGGCATCTATTATTACGCTTGCTCTTGCCTTTTCCCCTAATTTTGAAACAATCCTAGTGTTACGAATAATACAGGGCGTCGTTTTTGCAGGATTGCCGGCAATTGCGATGGCATATTTAGGAGAGGAAATGGATCCAGCTAGTTTAGGGATTGCAATGGGTTTATATATAAGTGGAAATTCGGTAGGCGGGCTTAGTGGTCGAGTTATTATAGGCACATTAACGGATCTTTACAATTGGCAAGTGGGGATGATAGTACTAGGTGTCATCAGTCTGATGATAAGCGTGTTATTTATCTGGATGCTACCTAACTCCAAGCATTTTACAGCACGCCCTTTGCAGATAAAATCATTGACGACATCTCTTTTGCAGCATTTAAAGGACCCATCCATGCTTTGTTTGTTTGGCATTGGCTTTGTGTTGATGGGAAGTTTCGTGACGCTATATAACTACATTGGCTTTAAATTGATGGCACCACCTTATAATTTAAGTGCTACGGTTGTTGGCTGGATTTTTGTCATTTACTTAATAGGTACATTTAGCTCTGCCTGGTTCGGTAGTCTTGCTGATCGATATGGCCGTCAAAAGATGTTATTATTCTCTATTGCGATCATGTTTGCAGGGGCGATTTTAACATTAAATGGGCTACTTAGTTTGAAAATTTTAGGGATTACAATCTTTACATTTGGCTTCTTTGCTGCGCACTCGATTGCCAGTGGCTGGGTAAGTAAACGAGCCACTCATGATAAAGCGCAAGCCTCTTCGCTCTATTTATTTTTCTATTATTTTGGTTCAAGTGTTGGAGGTACAGTAGGGGGAATATTCTGGATGCATTATGGCTGGGGAGGCGTTATTGTCATGATTGCTGTATTTTTAGTCGTTGCATGCTTGCTGTCTGTTTTATTAAAGATGTCTAATCAGCTCCGTGGAAGAAGTCATTGGTCTGAGTTAAAAAAATGAAGCTTTTAGTATAAAAAGGATATAAAGAAAGTTGATGCTGTTAAGGAAAAGTGGATAGCGTTTTTTTATTTTGTTGCAGACCCTTTTTACAGGATTAAAATAGCCATCTGCACGAATTATTCATAAAAATGATTTGTCGTAAACTATCTGATAATATAAAGAGTAGACTGGTGATTAAGAGGAGTTGAAAGAATATGTTCGCGCGTTTTAAAGAATTTTCTGTTGTCTTTGCGTTGCTGATGGTAGCATTTGTTTTGACAGGTTGTGGAGCCGCTAAAGAAAGTGGGCAATCGGAAGGAGATACGGCAAAGAAAACGGAAGAAAATGTGGATTATTCATCAAAAGTGAAGGAAAATCCAATTGTGACGATTACGATGAGCAATGATGAAAAAATCGTCATCGAATTAGAACCTTCTACAGCGCCGAATACGGTAGCTAATTTTATTTCGTTAGTTAAAAAAGGTTTTTATGATGGTCTTATTTTTCATCGAGTTGTCCCTGATTTTATGATTCAAGGTGGGGATCCTTTAGGTAATGGTACGGGTGGTCCAGATTACTCGATAGAAGGTGAGTTTTCATTAAATGGCTTTAAAAATGATTTAAAGCATGAACGCGGTGTCATTTCAATGGCTCGTTCACGGGATCTGAATTCTGCGGGATCACAATTTTTCATAATGGTAAATGAAGCGACACATCTTGATGGTGAATATGCTGCCTTTGGAAAAGTGATCGAGGGGATGGAAACAGTAGATGCTATCGCTGCTGCTGAACGAGATGGTGAAAAACCAATAAAAGATCAGCAAATGAAAAAGGTAGAGGTGGATACAAAGGGCTTTGATTATCCAGCCCCTAAAGTAATAAAATAACGTTTGTTAAATTTAGAAGTACAATACGAAACAAAGAAGCATGAGAGATCAATGATGATCCTTCATGCTTCTTCGTATTTAACCCATAATATTGTAGCCTGCGTCGATGTAAATCGTTTCGCCTGTTACACCGCGTGATAGGTGAGAAAGCATCACGATTGTCATATCTGCTACTTCGTCTTGTTGAACATTACGTTTTAATGGAGCTGTTTCTTCGATTTTGTGTAAAATTGTATTGAATGAAGGAACACCTTTTGCAGCAAGGGTGCGAATTGCCCCAGCAGAGATCGCATTAACGCGAATATTATCTTTACCAATATCTGCTGCAAGATAGCGCATAGATGCTTCTAATGCTGCCTTCGCTACACCCATGACATTGTAGCCATCAAGTACGCGTTCTGCTCCTAAGTAACTCATTGTTACGATAGAGCCACCCTCAGTCATATAAGGATGTGCGGCCTTTGCTGCTGAAATAAGAGAATAAGCGCTAGTATCTTGTGCAAATGCATAGCCATCACGAGTTGTATCTAAGAAGCGATTGTGTAAATCTTCTGCATTGGCAAAAGCTACTGAGTGCACGATACCATGGATAACGCCTACTTTTGTACCGATTTCATTGAAAGCCGCTTTTGTGCTCTCGTCGCTGTTAACATCACATTGTACGATCAGTGAATCAGCTTGTCCGATGTTTTCTAATTGCTTTTGTAATTTTTTTAATGAACGTTCTTGGCGATAAGTGAAAATAACATTTGCACCTACGTCAAATAAACGTTTTGCGATGCCCCAAGCAATACTTCGATCGTTTGCCACACCCATTACGACAATATTCTTATCTTTTAATTGTAATAAATTATCTATCATTTATAAGAACCCCTTTATGAAATAATATCTGTTATTAGTACCAACTACTAAAATCTTATCATACATAAAAAATGGTTGCAATAACAAGATGAAAAGAGTGACCAACTTTACTTGCAAAGTACAAAAAAATTCATCTCCATTATGTTAGAGATGAATCATTGCATAAGAATCGTTCGTTTGTAGAAAATTGCTCATCACCATACGTATGGTTGATTTCCGTTCCGGCTGGGTGCTTTGTTGTTGCTGACGCTTCGCTATGCTACAGGATCTCGAGCCAACAGATGTTTTTTGCGAGAAAGTAGTTGCGATATGGTGGCAGCGTCACGATGCAGGATATGATAATTTTAACCTTCGTTCCTCTATTGCTGATCTCCAAGGAGTCGTCCTGTCTCTGCTCCAATCAACTAATACATGAGGGGATAAAAAAAGCATCCAGTTAAGGATGCCTTTAAGATACGTATGAAGGACTATTCGAATTTTAAAGAGTCGCCATCAAAAGGTTCATCTGCTACTTTGATTGAGTCAGTTGGGCATCCTTCGAAAGCATCTTGCATGTCTTCTAGTAGATCTTCTGGAACTTCAGCAGTTCCCATGTTATCATCTAAAATAACGAAGGCAATCCCTTCATCGTCATAATCATAAATATCTGGTGCTGCGGCTCCGCAAGCGCCACAAGCGATGCATGTATCTTTATCAACAATTGTGAATTTAGCCATTTTTCTTTCTCTCCTTTTACATGTTCCTACAAAGCTTCATACTCATTTTAAAGATGTTTATCTTACATTTCAACATAAATACTATTAAATTGGAGGAATTTGCGTCTATGTTTCATCAAATCTTATTGCAAATCTTTCAAAAACTAAATAATGAAAGAACAATTTCTGCTGCTTATCACATATTAAGAGGGAAGCGCTCAGGTCAGACTATTCAAGACATTGGCCTATTTCAGTTACATAAATATTTTGGGCTATTACCTAAGTTACCTAGGAAAACATTTGATGAAGCCGTAACTTCGTTTTTACAGTATAGTTGGTTAACAATGCAACAATCTGGTCACTATTCCATGAAAAAGCTAGGTTTACAGCGAGCAACGCAGACACCTGATTTTTTATTTGACGGATGGCACTATCGAGGAAATGAGCATGTTTTTTTTGCGAGGTTCTCGTTAATTGTACAAAGTTTATCTTATCAAAGTGCTGGGGTTCGTTCTTTTTCTCCCATAAGTAGGGATACGAATATTCAATCTTGGGTGCGTACATTTTTAATCGAGCATAACTATCAAGATGGGCATTTACAGCAACGATTATTGGAGGAATGTGAACAGGTACTTTCTGTATTACCTTTATCAGATGCCAACAAACAGCTTGTCCTCTATCGGTTGAGTGGTCAAAGTTTACCTGGATGGACGTGGCAGCAGCTTGCTGGTGAACGTCAGGAAACAGTTTTAGATAGTCAGTTAGCGTTTATAGAATTGCTACATACATTGTTAAATGAAGTTCATGAGACAAATGATTATCCGTTGCTTGGTAAGATTGCTGAAGGATTAAGAGTAAAAGCATTAGTAACTGATTCAGCGCAGCAAACAGCACATTTATATGAGCAGGGCTATTCAATTGAACAGATTGTGCAAATAAGGAAACTAAAACAAAGTACAATCGAGGATCATTTAGTAGAATTAGCCATGAATGAACCGAACTTTTCGATTGGCCCATTCGTCTCATATGAAGAAGCGGAAAAAGTTTGGCAGGCATCGAAACACTATCAAACAAAAAAATTGAAAACATTGCATGAAGTAGTTGAAGGTATGAGTTATTTCCAGTTAAGGCTTGTCCTCGCGAAAGGAGAAGTATAAATGGAACTTGAACAAACGTTAGTAAAGTATTTTGGCTATACAACATTTCGTCCAGGCCAGAAAGAGGTTATTGAAGCAATCTTAGAAGAAAAAGATGTTATTGCTTTATTACCAACTGGAATGGGAAAGTCACTTTGTTACCAACTATCAGGATATATCTTGCAGAAGCCAGTATTAATTGTTTCTCCGCTGCTTTCTCTAATGCAGGACCAGGTAGAGGAGCTAAAACGCTTTGGTGAAAAGAGGGTAGTTGCCTTAAATTCATTTTTAACCGTAAGTGAAAAACGATATGTATTACATTTTTTAGAGCAGTATCGTTTTATATTTACGTCACCGGAGATGCTTTTACAGCAGCAAGTTCAAGACAAGCTTTCACAAATGCAGCTAGGTCTTATCGTCGTGGACGAGGCACATTGTATTTCCCAGTGGGGCTTTGATTTTCGGCCAGATTATTTACGAATTGGACAATGGTTTTCACAAGTAAATCGTCCACCGGTTTTAGCATTATCAGCTACTGCGACGAATAAAGTAATCAATGACATACGAGATACACTGTCGCTACATACACCATTTGAGTTTTTGTACAATGTGGATCGGCCTAATATTCATCTTGGGCGTGTCATATTTGAGGATAGGACAGATAAAACACACTGGATTATGCAACATATTAAAGAGACGGCAGGACCGGGTATATTATATTTGTCCTCGCGTAAGCGTGCTGAACAATATAGCGCAGCACTTATACAAGCAGGTATACGTGCAGCAGCTTATCATGCAGGCTATGGTGCTGAGGACCGTCAGTTTATTCAGCAACAGTTTATTGACGGGGAGCTCGACTGGATTGTGGCGACGAATGCTTTTGGAATGGGTATCAATAAGTCAAATATTCGTCAGGTTATCCATGAAACGCTTCCTGCTAATGTAGAAAATTACATGCAGGAGATTGGCCGCGCAGGGCGTGATGGTCAATCAGCGCTCGCAATTTTACTTTATAGCGATGGTGATGAGGAACTTGCGAAATTTGTTGTAACAGGCGATTTGCCAACAGCTGGTCATGTTGATCGTTATCAGGAACTACTAAATCAACATATGCATCCTTCCCAAATGTTGAAAAATGGGGAGGTAAGTGAAACCGCTTTTCGTGTACTTGATTACTGGTTACAACAAGAAACGGTGGAACAAGTGAAAGTACGTTTAAATCATTTAGTACTGGAAAAGTATCGAGCTGTCGATAAAATGCATAAAATTACTCAGACAAAAGACTGTATTCGCACACAGCTAGTCGGGTATTTTGGGCAAAAATTGCTGAAAAAACCAGAAAACTGTTGTGAAAATTGTGGAATCCATTATGATGAAATCAATAAGGTACGCTTAAAAGAAGAAAAGAAAATAGAAATGATGCCATGGAAAAGTCGGCTAAAGCAGCTCTTAATGGGTTGTTAAAGGCTCATCACTCAAAGTTGTGGATGACATTTTGTTAACAACGTATGCCAAATATCAGTTGATTTCCGTTCCGAATGGACGTCTCCAAGAAAGCGCCCTGTGGAACGGAAAATCAACCCCACGTTATGGTGATATGTCCTTTTTAGCCTATAACTGACGGTCATTTACTTTTTTCGCAAAATTCGTCATAATAGAATGATAGAAAAGCGTAGTAAGGTTGGAGGAACGGCGAATGAGTAAAGAAGATTATCGCGATAAAATTGAAGAACATCGTCAATCTTTTGAGGAAGAACAAAAAGAACAGCAAGCTTTATCTAGAGTTTCAAGAATGAAGAAAAATGGAAATGACAATAAAAAACCAAGTAAAACAAAACGAAAACCGCCATTAATGACGATTCTTTTTGTAATTTTTATCTTAATTCCATTATCGATATTGGTCTATTTTTTAAAATTCTATGAACCTGGAACAACAATTGAAGAGGCCGAAAAAAATTCTTCAGATGAAATTGTAGAAATTGATAATTCAGGGGATGAAGATAAGGTGCCTGTATCTACTGACAAAGTAAAAGAAGACGATAAAGCAAACAAAGATAAGGCAGACAAAGCAAAAGAGCCTTCTAAGAAAGACGCTGAGAAATTAGCTGCTGAGCAAAAGGCAGCTGAGGAAGCGAAAAAGACCGAAGCAGCCAAGAAGGCAGAAGAAGCTAGAAAAGCCGATGAAGCTAAAAAAGCGGAGCAAGCTAGAATAGCACAAGCAGAAGAGGCTAAACGAGCTGAACAAGCTCGAAAGGCCGAGGAAGCGCGTAAAGCTGAGGAAGCACGCAAAGCAGAAGAAGCAAAACAATCTGCAAAAGCAAGTACTCATACTGTAAAAGCAAATGAAAATCTATATCGTATTGCTTTAAATCACTACGGCGATGGAAGTGAAGCAACATTATCGAAAATTCGTGCAGCAAATGGTATGTCTTCAAATAATGTAATGATTGGGCAAGTGATTAAGCTACCATAAGAAAAGCGGGTGTCATTCTTTGGCAATGATGTTTTTCTAGTATAAAATAATGGACAAACGTCAACACCAAATATGGTTGAGGCGTACGTCTTATTTAGTGAAAAGGCGATTCTTCATTATAACGAATCGTCTTTTTGCTTTCGTAAGGAGATGTGAGGGAATGATTTATATTGGACTATTTGTTTTAGTAGTCATCGCGTTCCTGCTTTATATGTTGAAGGTGGCACATGAAAATAATGTTTTACATCATCAATTGTTATTAAAGGGTGAACAGGAAAAGGTCCGACTATTTTTTATTTCGGATACACATTTACGCAAAATTAATCGCCAAATGATTGAACAGTTAGATGGTCAATTTGATGCTGTTATTATTGGTGGAGATTTTGCAGATGGACGCACACCTATTCAACGTATTCATGACAACCTTAAATTATTAACTCCTTTAGGACCGACATTTTTTGTATGGGGTAATAATGACAGAGAAGTAGGCGAAGAACGATTAAGAAGTATTTTGCAGGAACATGGTGTTCAGGTCATCGCTAATGATGCTGTATTACTACCTAAAAAAAACCGTTTTTGGCTAAATGCAATTGAAGACACATCTACAATGAAATATAGCTTTGATGAAGCATTTGCAAAGGTAGGAGAGAAAGACTTAGTTGTTTTTATCTCACATAACCCTGGTGTTTTTGCAAGAGTCCGTGCAAAATTTAGAGCAGATTTAATGATTGGTGGGCATTTACACGGTGGTCAAATAAGAATTGGTCCATACGGTGTGCATCCTAATGGCTCTTACCGGGAGCGTGAGGGTGTGATGACGTTAGTAAGTAACGGCTATGGTACGACATTATTGCCTTTCCGGCTTGGTGCGAGACCACAGTGTCATATTATTGACATTGAAATTTCGGGTAAATAAACAACCAAAACTCGATGGAAGGCGTATAATGGAAGCGATAAGGATTTATTTGAAAGTAAAGTATTAGCAAATTGCTGATACAAAGTTGATAGGAGTGTAAGAAATGCAGCAAGTAGATGCAATTATTGTTGGAGGAGGCCCATGTGGTTTAGCAGCAGCAATAGCCTTGCAAAATATTGGATTAAAGCCAATTGTCATTGAAAAAGGCAATATCGTAAATGCGGTTTACAATTACCCGACGCATCAAACTTTTTTTAGTACTAGTGAACGACTAGCTATTGGTGATGTACCCTTTATAATTGAAGGGCGTAAGCCAAAGCGAAATCAAGCACTAGTTTATTATCGAGAAGTTGTACGTTTGAAAGGTATTCAAGTAAACCGCTTCGAGAAAGTAAATAGCGTCGTAAAAAGTGGAGCCGTGTTTACAGTAACGACAAATAAAGAGATCTATACAACACCTTATGTTGTAATCGCAACAGGCTACTATGACCATCCGAATTATTTAAACATCCCAGGTGAGAAATTGCCAAAAGTCTTCCATTACTTTAAAGAGGGACATGAATTTTTTGATACAGATGTTCTTGTAATAGGTGGAAAAAATTCTGCAATAGATGCGGCGCTTGAGTTAAATAAGGCTGGAGCTCGCATCACTGTTGCCTATCGCGGTAGTGAGTATTCACCTAGCATCAAGCCATGGGTTTTACCGGAATTTGAAGGTGTAGTACGAAATGAAGAAGTCCAAATGCTTTTCAATACAAATATACTGGAAATCCGAGAGCATGAGGTCGTAATAGAAATTGCTGGTCGCAAGAAAACTTTACAAAATGATTTTGTTTTTGCTATGACAGGATATCATCCGGATCATTCATTTATTCGAGCAATGGGTGTCTCTATTGATTATGAAACGGGTCGTCCCTTCTTTAATCCTGAAACGATGGAAACAAATGTAGAAGGCTTATTTATTGCGGGAGTTATTGCAGCTGGAAATAATGCCAATGAAATTTTTATAGAAAATGGCCGTTTCCATGGCGATTGTATTGCAAAGACAATTGACAAAAGAACAAAATAGCAAGATGAGCTGTATAGGCATATAAGCTTATACAGCTTTTTTAAACCGTTAGAGAGAAGAAAGAAAGCAGTGGAGGAGTACGAAGCGACGGATAGAAGTTTCGGAGTGATGGATGAGAGAGCCGAAGCGACGGAAAGAAATGTCAGAGCGACGGAAAGAGCCGAAGTGACGGAAAGAAGTGTCAGAGCGACGGATGAAAGAGCCGAAGTGACGGAAAGAAGTGTCAGAGCGACGGATGAAAGAGCCGAAGCGACGGAAAGAAGTGTCAGAGCGACGGAAAGAGCGAAGCGGCTCTCCGGATAACCCCCAGGAAAGTGCCCAGTCATATCGGAAATCAACCTCACATTATGGTGATAGTACATATAAAAGGTGTGAAAGAATGATTGGATTATATTGGATTATAAGTTATGTTATAGGGAACTTCATGACAGCGTATGTCGTTGGAAAAGCATATGGCGTTAATTTACAGGAAGAAAGAAGTAAAAACTTAGGTGCAAGAAATGCTGGTAGTGTGATTGGGAAAGGTGCTTTTCTATGGACTTTTTTAGGGGATTCTTTTAAAGGTGCGCTCATTGTTAGTGTAGGGCGTTTACTGCATTGCGAAGAATGGGTAATTGTGTTAGGCGCTAGTTTGGGTATGTTTGGTCATATGTTTCCGTTTTGGCTTCAGTTTAAAGGTGGAAAAGGAGTAGCAACTTTTATAGGTGTAGGTCTGGCATTATCTCCGAGCTTATTTTTTATGATGGTTGTAGGAACAGCTATGACGTTTAGTGTAACTAGAAGTTTAACACTTAGTATGGTAGGTGGCTTAGTTTTATATGTGGGAGCAATTGTTTGTACAAATAAATTACTGTTATACATACCGATACTAGTAGCAATTTGTTTTATGCTTATTAAACATATGTCGAATATTAAAGAGTCTTTAGAGAGAAAGAAGTGATTATTATGTATTGGTGTAAAATTGCGCAAACAGATGCGGAGTTTGAGGAAATTGCACGTTTAAATTATGAAACCTTTGTTGAAGAAATTCCACAGCATAAACCAAACTCTGAAAGGAAAAAAGTTGACCGTTTTCATCATGAAAATACGTATATTGTTGTTTATAAAGGAATAGAACTTATAGGCATGCTTGCATTTAGAGATCAGAGGCCGTTCTCAATTGATGAAAAGATAGGAAAAGTTGAGCAATATTTATCTAAAGAGATTAGTGCTAAGCTATGTGAAATTAGATTGCTTGCAGTCAAGAAGGCATACCGTACAGGAAGAGTACTGCTGAAATTGACACAGGCATTGACTGCTTTTGCATACGAGAAAGGTTATTCGGCAGCGGTTATTTCAGGTACTACTCGTGAAGAGAAGCTTTATAAACAAATGGGCTTTAGCCAATTTGCACCTGCTACAGGGACAGAGGATGCTTTATTTTTACCAATGGTATTAACGAGACAGCAGTTTGAAAAGTCTTTACAGCAAAGACTTGCGAAGGAATGTCATACGTTTTATCCAGGTCCAGTGAAACAAAGAGAACCATTTATGTATTCAGAGCTTTCTCATCGCTCGTTAAGCTTCCAATCATTATTTGAGCAAATGAGAAATAAGTTACTTCAATTATCTGGAGCAGCGCATGTAGCTACAATTGTAGGAACTGGGACATTGGCAAATGAAGTTATGCTAGGGCAATTGAAGGCACAACAATTAGGGCGTGGACTAATTTTAACAAATGGTGAGTTTGGAGAACGTCTTCGAAAGCAAGCAGAGAGATGGTCATTGGATTTTGATGTAATTGAGCAAGTTTGGGGAAGTTCCTTTGATACAAATATTTTGGACGCTTATTTACAAAAAAGTTCGTATCAATGGCTTCTAGCAGTACATGGAGAAACGTCGACTGGTACTTGTAATGATATAAAGGAACTTATACAGCTTACACAGCGGTATAATATAAAGCTTTGCATTGATTGCATTAGTTCTTTCGGAGCAATGCCATTTTCTTTAAAAGATTGTTATTTAGCGACTGCTGTGAGTGGAAAAGCAATAGGTGCGCTCAGTGGTTTAGCTTTTATTTTTTCGCAAAACATTGTGAAATCTTCTTCAACATTACCAGCTTATCTCGATTTAGCTAATTACCAGCAAGGAGCGATTCCATTTACATTACCAGCAGTACTTGTTGCAAATGTTACTGCAGCGTTGCAAGCATATCCAGAAAGGTATGGACAGTTACAGCAACGTTTTAAAACATTACTGCAACTACCATTTATGCACTACCAAGTTTCAACTAGACAGTATCCGATGCTGATCACTTTACAACTGCCTAAGACTCTATCAAATCTACAGAGAGATTTAATGTTAAATGGTTATTATGTTCATGCAGATAGCCAATACTTACGTCAAAGAGATTTTATGCAGCTCTCTGTTATACAGCCGGATTTTGAGATAGCAATCAATCATTTACATAAACTCTTGAATTATTATAAGCAAATTGTAGATGCATAAGCTTACTTGAACATTGAATACAATAGCCTTACATGAAAAATTCCTTTAAATTAAGAGGAGTTCCTACTTTGTTAAGTCCAATTAATAATTTTAGTCGTGCCTTTTGACCATTAATACCAGTTGCAAATATAGCGCCTAAGTCTTCGAGCATTTTGCCGCCGCCAACATAGCCATAAACTCCTTCTGCGATACCATTAAAACAACGGGATACCAGTATAACAGGAATGCCGCGCTCTAAAAGACTTTCAATACCTTTAGCGACTGTTGGAGGGACATTGCCTTGTCCAAGGCCTTCTAATACAACGCCATCATATTTACATGCGAGTACTACATCAAGTAAGTCAATCTCCATGCCAGCATACACTTTCAGCATGGCTACTCGTTTTGATAATTCATCAATTTCTACATATTGACGGCGGATAGGGGCATGATGAAATAATATTCTTGATTTTGTAATAAGTCCAATCGGGCCATATTGAGGCGATTGAAAGGTATTTACAGAACTAGTGCTTGTTTTTGTAGTGTTAACAGCAAGGTGGACCTCGTCATTCATGACAACAAGTACACCTTTCTCACGAGCTTCTTCATCAACGGCCACACGAACGGCTTCTACTAAATTATAAATACCGTCTGCACCAAGTTCGTTTGAGGAGCGCATTGCACCTGTTAAGACAATGGGAATTGATAAATCCGTCGTTAACTCTAAAAAATAAGCTGTTTCTTCTAATGTATCAGTACCATGCGTAATAACAACGCCATCAATGTTCTTTTCTGCAACTTTTTCGATAATGAGATTACGTAATGTAAGCATTTCTTTTTGCGTAATATGTGGTGATGGGAGGTTAAAAGCCTCCATTTCAATAATTGTGGCAAGTGCATCAAGTTTACGGCTTTCCTTCATTAGAGGATTTTCCTTGTTTGGCATAACGGCACCTTCATCACTCATCGCCATAGAAATTGTGCCACCTGTATGAATTAATAAAATTGTTTTTTTCATAAAAAATATTTATCTCCTTTTAAAAAGTTTTATGTCATATCATGGTATAATAATAGCAGTTTATCTTCATGTAATAGATAGTTATTGTTGAAAACGGAAGCTTAATGTCTCATAAGTTTTTACACTTGAGATATACGTATATATTTTTTATGCAGCCGTCCAATATTCGGTAGATAAAGATAAACTTGGGAAATTATTTTACATCCTTTAAAAACACTAAAGTATCCCAACATGATGTCGCTTCACATACGCGCAAGAATAAAGTTGTTGGTTTAATGTATTGAGGGATGTCACGAATTTTAAAATCTTAACATAATTATGTCAAGGCGAAATTGATTTTTTGAAAGGAGCCGGCATCATGATCATTTTATTATCAGCTGCCATTGCTCCCGGTCTAGCGCTTTTTAGTTACTTTTATTTGCGCAATCAGATGGCAACGGAGCCAAGAAGAACCTTACTTCAAACGTTTTTATATGGCGCATTTTTAACGTTCCCAATCTTGTTTTTACAATATGTACTAACAGAGGAAGGGGTCTTTCGTTATCTTTATCTACAAGATGTAGTTTTTTCTAGTGTAGTTGAAGAGTTTTTTAAATGGTTTGTTCTGTTGATCGCAATCTACAATCATGTAGAATTCGATGATCCTTATGATGGCATACTGTATGGTGCAAGTATATCTCTTGGTTTTGCCACGATAGAAAATGTGCTTTATTTATTTTCTTTCGGTTTGAATACTGCATTTATGCGTGCATTATTACCTGTATCGAGTCATGCTTTGTTCGGTGTTGTAATGGGCTATTATTATGGACGTGCCAAGTTTTCTAAGCTTGCAAAGACGAAAGAAATGATTGCTATGGCGCTTTGTGCACCGGTAGTATTACACATTTTATATAATACAATTTTATCATTCAAAGGGTATTGGGTATATTTAATGATCCCTTTTATGCTATTTTTGTGGTGGTTTGGGCTACGGAAAGTCAAGCTCGCTCACTATCACCTCGTACAACATTTGCATATGCATAAAAAAATATAAAGCGTAGAAATCTAAAAAAGATTTCTGCGCTTTTCTTTTTTAACTTTTCAGCAATGTTTTCTATAAAGAAAGTTAAACGTAGTTACTAGTAAAAGAAAGCGTCAGCAATTGGAATCTTCCTTTTCTATAGGTGGTGAGATGAATACGGATTTAAGTTACTTTGCAGCGGGTGTATAAACACCTGTAGCTCCGCTTTCGGTACAAAAAAATCTACTAAAATAGAGGAACTCAGTCAAACAAGTGGCAATTTAAGTTTAAGCACAAAACCGATTTCAGACGCAATTTTACCGAGGCAAAATTGATAGGTATAAAATGAGTCGTTTGTTTCAAGCTATGAAAAAAGGAGTGATGATCATGCGTTTAGTAAGCATAGTTTTTGCTTTCATGTTGGGGATTAGTATTTTTGCTATTCCGCAAAATGACGCCATTGCATTTACCGAGCAACAGATTTCTCGTGGTGCTTATGGAGATGATGTAATTGAGCTACAGGCAAGGCTACAATACTTAGGATTTTATAAAAGTAAAATTGATGGCAAATTTGGCTATAACACATATTGGGCTTTACGAAATTTCCAAGAGAAATATGGTTTACCAGTAGATGGAATAGCCGGTGCAAAAACTAAAAAAACTTTATCTGGTTTTTCGGATTACGATGAAGGATGGGTAAAAGCACAATTAAATGCAGGAAATCAATTTACTTATTATGGTGGAACGCCACTTGAACAGCAAGTGAAACCAAACACTGGCGGCGGTGGTGGAGGTGGTAAAAGTAGTGGTAGTAGTAATAATAATGGGACTAAAACTCAAGTACCTCCAAAGTATACTGACAGAGATGTACAGTTAATGGCGAATGCGGTTTATGGTGAAGCTAGGGGAGAGCCCTATGAAGGTCAGGTGGCTGTAGCGGCTGTTATTTTAAATCGTTTGGAAAGTCCTGAATTCCCTAATACTATTTCAGGGATTATTTTCCAACCGCTCGCTTTTACTGCAGTGGCAGATGGGCAAATTTGGCTTGAACCAAATGAACGTGCAAAAGAAGCAGTTCTTGATGCGATGAATGGATGGGATCCTTCGGAAAATGCACTTTATTATTTTAATCCGAAAACAGCAACAAGTAAGTGGATTTGGTCACGACCTCAAATTAAACGAATTGGAGAACATATTTTCTGTTCATAAGAAAGGAGGAAAAAAATGAGAACTATGCTCGTTATTCTCACTGCTGCAGTTATTGGTTTAGGGGCATATAGCATTAATATGCACGGAAAAAATGCAAGTTTACAACGAACTGTGTTAGCTCAGTACACGGATAGTTTAACAGATGCATCCGAGAAATTATCACATTTACAAAGAGCTGTTTCGCAATCTTTATTGTTTCGAGATGACAATGCCATTCACAATGAGTTAGATTCTGTTTGGCGACTAAGCTCTGACGTTCGATCTTCTATGTCGAATATTCCTATCGGGCAGGAAGTGTCGAACGACTGGCTAAGCTACTTAGGGCGCCTAGGAGATGAGGCAAAGAAAACAGCTAAAACTGGTGATTTTAAAGCATGGCGAGAAAAAATGCCACAAGTCTCTACAAATTTACAGGCACTTTCAGATGAATGGTCATCTGCAACAGTAGATTTTTATAAAAACAACGGTAAGATGGATGTCTGGTTAAGACAAGTAGATACTAAAAACCCAAATACAACATTTGATAATGTGCATAAGACATTAAAGGATTACAGCGAAAAAGACTTCCCACTTACATTAAGTGAATCGGATTGGCAGAAAAAAATGGATCTTAAAGCATTACAAGATTCAGACATTACTGAAAAAGAAGCGTTGGAAAAAGTAAAACAGTTATTCCCTATCATAAAAGACGCAACATTTACTGTGACGAAAAGCAGTGATACGGCACCATATCCGTTTTATCATATCCAATTCCACCAAGATATTCGTTTAGGATATGTCGATTTAACAGAAAAGGGTGGACATTTAATATCCTATTTAGTGGAACGTCCAGTAGATGAAGCAAGGCTTTCACAAGATGAAATTATGAAAAAAGCTGAAGAATATGTAAAACGACTTGGAATGAATGATGTTGCATTTGTGGAATCTCGTGAAAACCATCAAGCATGGCATGTAACATTTGCGCGTGTTCACCCTGGTGATAATGCATTGATTTATGCAGATGGAGTGCAATTAAAACTTGCTAAGGATACAGGCGAGTTACTTGGTGCAAATGCGATGGAATATATTCAGGCAGAGACGATTAAACCACAAACGGCAAAACCAATAGATTGGAAAACTTTCTTCGATGATGATGTGAAAGTACAAGAAGTAAAAAATATTTATACAGATAACGGCTCATTTGAACAACGTCTTTGTTATGAGGTAATTGCGGTCCGTGATAAAAACGCGCAAGAAACTTTCCGAGTTGTTATTGACGCTGAAAATCACAATGTTTTAAAAGTGGAATATTTAACGTAATATAAGAAAAAACTACCAGTATATATAGCCAAAATGGGCATCTCGTGCGATAATAAATGTATATTTGTGTTCGGGGAGATGCTCATGGAAATAAAAATTGGTACACAATTAGAACTAGAACCAACTTATACAGAGCGTGTTGAAAAATTCCGCTGTAAAGTTGTAGAACAAAAAGATAATATTATTTATATCGATTATCCAATAAATATTGCCACAAAGAAAACAGCTTTTTTAATAGATGGCTCTGAATTTAGAGCAACTTTTCACACGGGGGATAAACAATCATTTTCTTTCAATACTGAAGTAATTGGACGTAAAGCTGGTAATATACCGATGATTATGTTGCATTGTCCAAAGGCAGATGACTTTATCAAAATTCAACGTCGTGAATATGTACGTGTGGAAACGCCTGTGGATGTAGCGATTCAGTTTAAGGATTACAAATATCAGCTAGTAACATCGGACATTAGCGCAGGTGGTTTGGCAGTAACCTTAAAAGGGGCAATCGCTTTCCAAGATGGTGATGAGGTTCAGCTGACCATCGTTTTACCATATGCCAATGGCGATATAAAATACGTGGTCACAGATGCGACGGTTGTTCGTATATACGAAAAAGATGAGATGAAAATGGCAACCATTCAACTAACAGATACGGATGATGTGGACCAACAGCATATTGTTCGTTTCTGCTTTGAACGCCAATTAGTGAATCGTCGTAAAGAAATAAATCCTTTTGATGCCTAATTTTACAAAGCTGATTTGGACGCAATGAAGCAGTAGCATAATTATTGGTCTTCCCAACTTCCATTGGTGAGTGGAAAATTCCATGAAATTTTGCAGGGAGTTTACACACCTTCAAATCGAGTAGTAGTTTGATTTAAGAAAGCCCTCTGCTTAAAGAGGGCTTTTTTATGATACAATATGGTGTGTTAGAAAGTAGGGGAAATTATGAAGAAAAACATTCAAATTGCAATTGACGGACCGGCTGGTGCAGGGAAAAGCACAATTGCGAAAATTGTTGCAGAAGCACTTGGATTTACTTATATAGACACAGGTGCTATGTATCGTGCGGTGACGTATAAAGCGATGCAACAAAACATACATTTAAATGATGAAACAAAATTAGCAGAAATGCTAGCATCCAGCACAATTGACTTAAAGCCTTCTTCTGAAGGACAACTTGTCTTTTTAGACGGGAACAACGTGTCGGCAGAAATTAGATCTAATGAGGTAACTTCATCCGTTTCACAAGTAGCAGCACACGCTAAAGTACGTGAACTATTAGTAGCGCAGCAACAAAAGCTTGCGGCTAATGGTGGCGTTGTTATGGATGGGCGCGATATTGCTACGCATGTATTAAAAACTGCAGAACTAAAAATCTTTATGTCTGCAACTGTAGAAGAAAGAGCAAGACGTCGTTTTATGGACAATCAAAAACGAGGAATCGAATCTTCTATTGAAAAGCTGCAAGAAGAAATTGCCCTGCGCGATAAAATGGATAGCGAGCGTGAAGCATCGCCACTAATTCAGGCAGAAGATGCCATATTTTTAGATACGACAGCATTGTCAATTGATGAAGCAGCACAAGCCATTTTAAAATTAGCGCACGAAAAAATGGTATAAATCCTAAAATTTCAGACATTTTTTGAATTTAAAGGATTTATTTTTGTCTTTATCTTCAATTTCGAATAAAATAGTAAGGGAAGATGCGAAGGAGGGTTACATATGTCTGAAGAAATGAACTATGCAGAACAAACGTTTAACGAAGGTGATATCGTCAAAGGTATTGCAGAGCAAGTTGATGAAAAAGCGGTAACTGTTTCAATTCCAGGTGCACCATTTGACGGTATTGTACCAATAAGTGAATTATCAAGCTTACACATTGAAAAAGCGTCTGACGTAATTTCTGTTGGAGATGCGTTAGAGCTGATGATTACAAAAGTCGAAGAAGAAAACTATGTATTATCAAAACGTAAAGTAGATGCTGTAAAAGCATGGGATACACTTGAGCAACAATTTAACGCTGGGGAAATTTTCGAAGCGGAAGTCAAAGATATTGTTAAAGGCGGTCTTGTCGTTGATTTAGGAGTACGTGGCTTCGTTCCAGCATCCCTAGTAGAAGACCACTTTGTTGATGATTTTGAAGACTATAAAGGCAAATCTCTTAGCTTTAAAATTGTTGAGCTAGACAAAGAAAAAAATCGCTTGATTTTATCACATCGTGCTGTAGTTGAAGCTGAAAAAGCTTCTCAAAAGAAAGATGTTATTAACCAGATTAAAACTGGCGATGTTTTAGATGGTAAAGTACAGCGTATCGCATCATTTGGTGCATTTATTGACCTTGGTGGTATTGATGGACTTGTGCATATTTCACAAGTGTCTCATGAGCATGTCAGTGATGTAAGCGAGGTTTTAGCGGAAGGACAAGAGGTGAAGGTAAAAGTCCTTTCTGTAGACCCGGAAAATGAGCGTATTTCGCTATCCATTAAGGACACGATTCCTGGTCCTTGGTCGAACATCGAAGAGCGTGCAGCTAAAGGTACAATACTTGATGGAAAAGTAAAACGTCTTACTTCATTTGGAGCATTTGTTGAAGTTTTCCCAGGTGTAGAAGGTTTAGTGCATATTTCACAAATCGCGCATAAGCATATTAACACGCCACACGAAGCGCTAAAAGAAGGACAAGAAGTACAAGTAAAAGTGCTTGACGTTAATGCTGAAGAAGGTCGCTTAGCATTAAGCATTAAGGATTTACTTGAAAATCCTGAGGCAGAGGAAGTAGTCGACTATGAATTACCAGAAGAAAACACTGGTTTCTCTTTCGGTGATGTCATTGGCGATAAACTGAAAAATTTTAAATAAACTAGACATGTGAGGATGCAATTTGTGTCCTCGCTTTTTTATGGAGAAAATAGCTAGAAGTGCCGAAGAGATGGATGAAATAAGACAAAGTGAGGATAACCACATCGAACCAGCAGATTTAAGTGGAAACGATGAAAAAAATACCAGAGAGATGAATAGAACGGTACATAGCGCGCTCGTTTATGGATATGATATGATATAATGGCATTTTTCGTGTATAATAGCGAAAGACAAGAAGTTGGAAGGATGAAGTACAGATGACGAAACCAGTAGTAGCCATCGTAGGTCGTCCGAACGTAGGTAAGTCGACGATTTTTAATCGTATCGTTGGAGAACGTGTATCGATTGTGGAAGATATTCCAGGAGTTACACGCGACCGTATTTATAGTTCGGCAGAGTGGTTAGCACATGATTTTAATATTATTGATACAGGTGGTATTGAGATTGGGGACGAACCGTTTTTAGAGCAAATTCGTCAACAAGCAGAGATTGCCATTGATGAGGCGGACGTTATTGTCTTTATGACAAATGGTCGTGAAGGTGTAACAGCTGCTGATGAGCAAGTAGCAAAAATTTTATACAAAACAAAAAAACCGGTCGTTTTAGCAGTGAATAAAATTGATAATCCGGACATGCGTGAGATGATTTATGATTTCTATGCGCTTGGCTTTGGTGAACCTTGGCCAATTTCTGGTTCTCACGGCTTAGGCTTAGGGGATTTATTGGATGAATGTGCAAAACATTTCCCTAAAGAAGATGAAGATCAATATGGGGACGAGGTCATTAAATTCTCGTTAATTGGTCGTCCAAATGTTGGGAAATCCTCGTTGGTAAATGCATTTTTAGGTCAAGACCGCGTTATTGTTAGTAATATCGCAGGTACTACACGAGATGCTATTGACACGCCTTATGAGTATGATGGACAGGAATATGTCATTATTGATACTGCAGGTATGCGTAAAAAAGGGAAAGTATACGAAACGACAGAGAAATACTCTGTATTGCGTGCGTTACGTGCAATTGAACGCTCGGATGTTGTTTTAGTTGTTCTTAATGCAGAAGAAGGCATCCAAGAGCAAGATAAAAAAATTGCAGGCTATGCGCACGAAGCAGGAAAAGCGATTGTTATTGTTGTTAATAAATGGGATGCCGTTGAAAAAGACGAAAAAACAATGAACGTCTTTACACAACAAATACGCGAGCATTTCTTATTTTTAGACTACGCACCAATTATTTTTGTTTCCGCCAATACAAAGCAACGTGTACATCAAATTTTACCGATTGTACAACGTGTAAGCGAAAACCATGCAATGCGTATTCAATCATCTATCCTTAATGAGGTTATTGAGGATGCTGTAGCGCGTAATCCGGCACCTGCTGATAAAGGCCGCCGTCTGCGTATCTACTATGCTACTCAAGTTGCGATACAGCCACCGACGTTTGTGGTGTTTGTCAATGAACCAGAGCTAATGCATTTCTCTTATGAGCGATTTTTAGAAAATCGTATTCGAGAGACATTTGATTTCGAAGGAACGCCAATTCGTTTAATTTCCCGTGCTCGTGCTTAGGAAAAATATACACATATAATACGCCAGCCCGACAATAATTGTTGGATGGCGTCTTTTTACAAGAGGGGAAAGTATAATTTTCTAAAGTCTACTATAAGATTGCTTTGAAGGTTTACTGTTGTAAGCATTTTCTCTAGCATTTTTCGTAAGAATAAGAATGAATTGTCTTTTCTTAACAAGGGAGGATTTTGAATGGAAAAAGTTTGTGTGTTAGGGGCAGGCTCGTGGGGTACAGCACTTGCAATGGTACTTGCAGAGAATGGGCATGATACACTTCTATGGACTCATCGAACTGATCAAGCTGAAGAAATTAACAGCTTGCATACAAATAGGAAGTATTTACCTGAAACGGAGCTGCCGACAAATTTGTATGCAACAAGTGATATTGCTCAAGCAGTAGCTCATTCGGAGACTATTGTCGTTGCTGTACCTACTAAGGCTATTCGAGAAGTATGTGAAAAAATGATAGCAGAGCTCGATAAAAAAGTACTGTTTGTTCATGTTTCTAAGGGGATTGAGCCTGATACATTAAAACGAATTTCAGAAATTTTGGCAGAAAGTCTACCAGCTGAATATGTAGAAGAGATTGTTGTACTTTCAGGTCCAAGCCATGCAGAGGAAGTTGTCTTACACCACCCGACAACTGTTACAGCCGCTTGTGCAAGTATTGAAGCCGCGGAAAAAGTACAGGATTTATTTATGAATCAATATTTCCGTGTCTACACAAACAAAGATGTGATTGGTGTAGAAATAGGTGGCGCCTTAAAAAATGTAATCGCATTAGCTGCGGGTATTTCAGACGGCTTAAATTATGGTGATAATGCCAAAGCGGCGCTAATTACTCGAGGATTGGCGGAGATTTCACGTCTTGGTGTTAAAATGGGTGGGAATCCATTTACATTCTCAGGACTTACAGGCATGGGAGACTTAATTGTAACATGTACAAGTGTGCACTCTCGTAATTGGCGTGCAGGTAATTTACTGGGGCAAGGAATGAAACTGCCAGAGGTACTAGACCAAATGGGCATGGTTGTTGAAGGGGTACGCACAACAAAAGCCGCCTATCAACTAGCAGAGAAATATGACGTGGCTATGCCAATAACAACGGCGCTTTATAGTGTTCTTTTTAGTGATATCGAACCGAAAGTAGCAGTTGATGCATTAATGATGCGTATGAAAAAGCGAGAAATCGATGACATGATATACTAATAAAAAATCATTAACCGTTATATATAGATTTTTGGTTAATGGATAAAAATGACTAATCAACATGCCTAATCTATGTGATTAGTTTTGTCATAAAATGGACATAAATAAGGTGTCTCAGTGAATAACTGAGACACCTTATTGTGTGCTTTTAGTTGAAAAATCTATAACGCTACAAAGGTTGTACATTTAACTTCTTTCAGCCAATGTCCTGCCTCTATAGGTGTTGGTATGATGCGGATTTAAGCTACTTTTCAACGGTTGTCCAAACGCCCGTGAAAGAAGTTAAAGCCTCCGGCAGATCGGGAAGGAATTCTTTGCGTAAGCTCGATTCCAGCCGCAATTATGCGTGGGCATAATTGATGGATAGTTATTGGACAACTATTTCTTTTTGGCGAAAGCACATAGTATAATATAGTTTGATTGTTTCG
Source organism: Lysinibacillus sp. CNPSo 3705 (assembly GCF_028674935.1). Lineage (NCBI taxonomy): Bacteria > Bacillati > Bacillota > Bacilli > Caryophanales > Bacillaceae > Lysinibacillus > Lysinibacillus sp. CNPSo 3705. The sequence goes on from NZ_JAQZSD010000019.1 coordinate 31,147, forward strand.
TGACGTTGAAGAAAGGTGGTTGTCTTAAATGGGTCCGTTAGCACATTTGCCAGCGCTAGATGTAATGTGGGTATCATTTTATTGTATCGGCTTTATGATTATCTCTGTTGGTTTAATTTATTTAGCTCGAAATAAGGTTTCAAACGGTTTTTTACGTACAATCGTAAATTTAATTGCATACATACTATTTGGGCTAGGCACATTTTTAATGGTACTAATTGTAGCAACATGGCCATGATAAAAAATGATGAGGTGGAAGTGACATGAAAAAACTAAGTGCTTTTCTTTTGGTAATAGTAACCGCAGTTCTTCTAGTAGGTTGTGCATATCCAGAAGACGAAAAAAGGGCAAAATTAGTGCCTGATGCTGACCAGTTAGCCGCTGTACAGCGTGCGGTTGATGAATACCGTGAAGCAACTGGAGGCCTAGTTCCCATTAAAAATAGTGAGCTAGATACAGATATATATATAAAATATTTAATTGATTTTGAAAAACTAATGCCTAAATATCTTGCTCAAATTCCAGGGAATGCCTATGAAAAGGGCGGGATTTTCCAGTATATTATTTGGGATCCTGAGAATGAAGCTAAAGTAAAATTGGTAGATTTAAATGCTGCAGAGCGAATTCGTGAAATTAATATTCAAAAACTTTCTACCCAATATTTACCGATAAAGGGTGCGACTTCTGATAATGTATATCAAATTAACTTTGAAGAATTGGGCTATAAAAAAGATGTAACTGTGAAAAGCCCTTATTCTGGTACCGAATTACCAATATTTATGACAGGTGATGGAGAAATGCATGTGGACTATTCCATCGATTTAGGTCAACTACTAAAGGAAGACAAGCCTAATGTGAAGCCTGGAGATGATATACGTCAACTACTTGTCGATAAATACCCAGTAGTACCAGCATATTCTATACCATATACAGTAGATGAAAAAGGTGAGCCCATTTATTTTATGGACGCCTATAATAGTGACGCAAAAAAAGCTAGAGAGAAAGCTAGAGAAAAAGCAATTCAAGAGTCTAAATCCAAAACTAAATAAGATTAGTCACCAAGCTCCTTACATTTGTGAGGAGCTTTTCATATTTATCTATCTGCTCGCATATAGTGAAAAAGCGTAGATAAAGGAGGCAGAAACCTTGAGTGAAGCAGTATTTAGAGAAATTGCAGAGCGCACAAATGGCGATGTTTATATTGGTGTTGTCGGTCCAGTACGTGTAGGTAAATCAACATTTGTAAAAAAGGTTATGGAAGCAGTCGTGTTACCAAATATTGTGGATGATACAGAAAGAATGCGTGCACAAGACGAGTTGCCACAAAGCTCGCCGGGGCCAGTCATTATGACTGCTGAGCCGAAGTTTGTGCCTGCCCAAGCAACACGTATTGCGGTCGGTGAGGATGAAATGACGTTCCAAATTCGATTAGCAGATTGCGTTGGTTATATCATTGAAGGTACAAAGGGCTATGAAGATGAAAATGGGCCGAAATATGTGCATACACCTTGGCATACAGAGCCTATCCCTTTCCAGGAAGCGGCGAAAATAGGCACAGATAAAGTTATTCGTGACCATGCCAATATTGGAATTGTTGTAACAACAGATGGCACGGTAAATGGAATAAGTCGTCGTGCGGCAGAGAAGGCTGAAGAGGAAATTGTAGAGCAATTAATGGACATTGGAAAACCTTTTGTTATTGTATTAAATTGCCAAATGCCAGCACGAGAGGAAACAGTACAGCTTCGAAATGAGTTATTTGAGCGCTATAATGTTCCAGTAATTGCTACGTCAATTGATCAAATGCGTGCATCTGATATTCAGTTTATTTTGCAAGAAGCGTTATTTGAATTTCCAATTCGAACAATTGAGGTGGAAAAACCAGATTGGTTAGATGTTTTAGATGCTACACACCCGTTGAATGTTGCGTTAATTGATTCGATGGAAGAAGTGTTGTCATCTATTATGAAAATTAGAGATGTACAACAGGCGTCAGATGCCTTTAAAGCCATTGATTTTATTGACCAGAGTGAAGTGGTGCATGTGGATGCTGGTGTTGGGACCGCAGTCATTCGAGTGTCATTACAAGGTGAGCTTTATAAGTCGGTTTGCAATGAATGGCTAGATGAGCCGATTGAGACGAAAAGAGATTGGCTACTATTTATTAAAGAGGCAGCAGAAGCAAAAGAGGCGCAAAAACGCTTTAAAACGGCTATTAGTGAAGCAGATTCGAAAGGTTATGGCGTAACATTGCCAATGATGCAGGAGTTTGAGCCAACAGCACCAGAGCTTATTAAACAAAATAATTTTTATGGTGTACGTATGAAGGCAAAAGCGCCATCATACCATATCATTCGTGTAGATATGGAATCAGAATTCGCGCCACTAATTGGCTCTGAATTCCATAGCCAACAATTACTTAAGGATTTAAATCATGCCTATTTACATGATCGTGAAGCTTTATGGAACACACAACTTTTTGGAACTCCGCTACATGAAGTGTTAAAAGAAGGAATACGCTATAAAATGGATGCAGTACCAGCGACAGCCAAAAAACGGATGCGCCAAACAATTGAACGTATGGTGAACGAAGGTGATAGAGGATTAGTTACATTTATTTTGTAGTGAAAAAATGAAAAATAAAGCGCAAAAAATTACTACAGGGCTATTCGTTTTTATGCGAAAAGTCCTGTTATTTTTGTTTTTTGGGTGAAAAACGCAATTTTTGGTTATAATCATGTATGAATACAGTTGCGTAGCGGTTTTCTATGTGTTAATCTTTTTACAGAATTGGTTCATGACCCTTTGAGAGGAGGTGAATGGTGTGAATAAAACAGAATTAGTAAACTCTGTTGCTGAAGCTGCAGGTCTTTCTAAAAAAGACGCTTCTAAAGCAGTTGAAGCTGTATTTGATACAATTCAAGATGCTCTTGCAAAGGGTGACAAAGTACAATTAATTGGTTTTGGTAACTTTGAAGTACGTGAACGTGCGGCTCGTAAAGGTCGTAACCCACAAACTGGTAAAGAAATCGAGATCGCTGCTAGCAAGGTACCTGCTTTCAAACCAGGTAAAGCGCTTAAAGACGCGGTAAAATAATACACGTCTAGTAGTTACATAGAGCAGTCTTCATGTAAATGACATGGAGGCTGCTCTTTTTAACTTTTTTCAGCGGGTATCCAAACATTCGCTTAAATAGAGTCTAAAAACACCACGACCTTTGGCAATTTAACTGTGCGAAGGCGAAGCTATAGAAACGGAATGACCCACATAATGTTTTTCCACTAAGAAAAGATGTGAAAGATAGCTAAAAAAGTTAATGTACATAGAAAGATGCAATAAACGAAAGTGTGAGCGTTAGAGATATTATTTGCACAATTTAGGTCCATCACTAAAAATAGAGCTATCTTTGCTAATACTAGAATATTAGTTGATTGGAGTGGAGGCTGGGCGACTCCTTGGGGATCAGCGATAGAGGAACGAAGGCTAAAAGCATCACATCCTGTGATAACGCCTTCGTGACCAACATCGGAGCGGCAGCGGTAAAGCGCCCAGCCGGAACGGAAATCAACCTGACGTTATGGTGATGAGCCAAATTTACAAAACATACTGCTAATTAGAAAGCAATAAGTGGCTATTTTGCTCATATAGCGTTGAATTTCTTTTGAATCAAGTAAGTCGTTTTGCGCTTACCTTTTGGATATGCTACGATGCATAAGGAAATGTGTAATGTACTGATACGCAGGAGGGTTTTTACGGATGTCGAATGTTGATTTATTGAAAATAGAAGAAGCAGTAAAAATGATTTTAGAGGCGGTAGGAGAAGATGTAAATCGTGAAGGTTTACTCGATACACCGAAACGTGTAGCAAAAATGTATGCGGAAATGTTTAGCGGCCTACATGAAGATGCAAAAGATTATTTTAGAACAGTGTTTCATGAAGACCATGAGGAATTAGTACTTGTAAAGGACATTCCGTTTTATTCAATGTGTGAGCATCATTTAGTTCCTTTTTATGGAAAGGCTCATGTTGCATACATACCAAACGATGGCATTGTTGCTGGACTAAGTAAATTAGGACGTGCAGTAGAAACTATTGCTCGCCGACCGCAATTACAGGAACGAATTACTTCCGCTGTTGCAGAGACAATTATGGAAATGCTCTCTCCGAAAGGTGTTTATGTAGTGATAGAGGCGGAGCATATGTGCATGACTATGCGAGGACTTAAGAAGCCAGGATCTAAAACTGTGACATCGGTTGCACGTGGTATTTACGAAGAAGATGAAGTGAAACGTAGAGAAGTTTTATCATTTATTCAAATGTCTTAAATTGAGTGTCTAATTATGTTATGATGGACTAAGAATTTGTCGGATTTAAGGAGTGTACAGACAATGGCACAAGATTATATTGTTATTCAAGCAGAGGAAGATGGCGTACATGTAATCGGTTTAACACGAGGTACAGATACAAAATTCCATCATTCTGAAAAATTAGATGCAGGCGAAGTTATGATTGCTCAATTTACCGAACATACATCTGCCATGAAAATTCGTGGGAAAGCACAGATTCATACAGCACACGGTGTTATAAATAGCGAAGCTAAAAAGTAATAGAGAGAAATACCATTCAAAATGCATGATGAAAGGTATCGTGTCTATGTAAATTAGCAGGGGCACATATAAATCGACTAGATGTGAAAACTTAGTAATGGAGTTTTCGATTCGATTCTTTCGGCGGGTGTTAAACATCACTGAAATAGACTAAGAACGCCACGTTCTGTGGCAATTTATCTGTGTGAAAGCGCTTTGTTAAACACAAAGCCGTTTCCGGACGCGATTATGCCGAGGCATAATTGATAGGCAGTTGGGATTTCTTCCGTTTTTTTTACGGGGAAGCTCTTCTGCCTATCATGTTGAATAAAGCAAAAATTTTTTATTCCGAATCGTCGCGTATGCTATAATGACTCAGTAAGCAAGCGTTAGGTCATGAAAAGACTAACGTATTTGAAAGTGAAATGGAGTAAGGTCTATGAATGCAACATACATTCAAAATTCAATTGCACAATTAAAAACAGAGATTTTCATGGATGTTCGTCATAGAACTTTGCAAAAATACACAGGATTGCCTGTGCTCGATGAAAATCAATTATTTTACTTGTTAGTTCCCTTTTTTAATGGGGAAGAGTGGCAACAAGATGAACGAGAAGCTGCCATCACTGTTGGAATTGTGTACGCAGCCTTAGCAGCGCACGATCATATTAAAGAACTAGATGCCACGTCAAAAGAACAGCAGTTAACTGTTTTAGCTGGAGACTTTTATAGTGGCCGTTATTATGAGATTTTAGCGATGTCGGGAAATGTCGCATTGATTCGAAATTTGTCACAAGGAATTGTGGCACGTTGTGAACACCAAATTAAAGTATATGAGGCTGAAAAACGTTCCAGTGAACAATGGTTTGCCTCAATCACTAACATTGAATCAGGATTAATCTCAAAATTTTTTGAGCTCTATTCATTTAGAGATTATATTCCAATTGTGGAGAAGAGCTTATTAATCTTGCGTTTAGAAAGAGAATTGGCGACATATCAACGTGGGCAAGGATCTTTAATGAGTAAAGTTCTTGAAGAAAGCGCGAGATATGCTGGAGCGACCTTTGGCAACGTCATAAAGGACAAAATTATGCAATTAAAAGCAGAGCTGTTACAGATGATAGAAGATGCATCGTTTCTACAAGGTGATGTGAAACAAGCTCTACAAGCACGTGTAGAGGCATCCATTGCTTCTACTAATGGATAAGAGAGGTTTTTCAAAATGGCTAAAACGAAAGAAGAGCACGTGCATGAAGTATTTGAAAGTATTTCGGAAAACTATGACAAAATGAATGGCGTTATTAGTTTCCAAATGCATGTTGGCTGGCGCAACGATACGATGAAGCATATGGCAGTAAAACCTGGAGCGAAGGCTCTAGATGTTTGCTGTGGTACGGCAGATTGGACAATTGCATTAGCCGAGGCAGTTGGTGAAGGCGGAGAAGTAAAAGGGGTAGACTTCAGTAAAAACATGCTGAAGGTTGGTGAAGAAAAGGTAAAGCCATACCCACAAATTGAACTAATACATGGAAATGCTATGGAGTTACCTTTCCCAGACAATACGTTTGATTATGTAACAATTGGTTTTGGGCTTCGCAATGTACCAGATTATTTACAAGTTTTAAAAGAAATGAATCGTGTTGTAAAACCAGGGGGAATGGTTGTTTGTTTAGAAACATCTCAATCTGAAATTCCAGGCTATCGACAACTATTCCGTTTTTATTTTAAATATATAATGCCGATATTTGGTAAAATATTTGCGAAAAGCTATAAAGAATATTCTTGGCTACAGGAATCAGCAAATGATTTCCCAGGTATGAAGAAGTTAGCGGCACTGTTTGAGCAGGCAGGTTTAGAAAAAGTAACGTACAAAGCATACAGTGGCGGTGCTGCGGCAATGCATATAGGCTTTAAAAAAGTACGTTAATGGGGGAAGGTTTTCACACGTGGAAAAGATGAAGTTAAAACTACTCTATTCCGATTTGAAATCAGATATCGATATCATTGAACAAGAATTAGAAAAAGCAGTGAACTCTTCTTCAGGTTTGATCAATGATGCTTCTCTCCATTTATTGCAAGCTGGTGGCAAACGGATACGACCTATTTTCGTGTTGCTTGGCGCGAAATTTGGCGTATATGATATCGAAAAGATGAAGGATGTAGCCGTACCAGTAGAGCTTATTCATATGGCATCACTTGTGCATGATGATGTAATTGATGATTCCAATATGCGAAGAGGACGCCCGACGGTCAAATCACAATGGAATAATAGAGTTGCAATGTACACGGGCGATTTTATTTTTGCGCGTGCACTTGAATATATTACAAAGCTTGAAGACCCATTAGTTCATCAAATTTTAGCGCGTACAATGGTTGAAATTTGTAACGGTGAAGTCATTCAAATCGAAGATAAATTTAGATTAGATCAAGGATTAAAGGATTATTTTAGACGCATTAAACGAAAAACGGCATTATTGATTTCTTCTAGTTGCGAACTTGGTGCAGTGGCAGCAGGTGTCGATCCTAAAACGGTGAGACATTTGAAACGATTTGGCTATTTTGTGGGCATGAGCTTCCAAATTATCGATGATGTTTTAGATATTATGGCAACAGATAAAGAATTAGGAAAGCCAGCAGGTAGTGATTTACTGCAAGGTAATATTACATTACCGATTCTAATGTTAAAAGATGATCCCGTAATGCAACCTTATTTGGCAAAAGTTTTTGCAGGCACATTGACGGAAACAGAACGTCAAAATATGCTGCAGTATGTGCGTAAATCCGACGCGATTGAACAAGCTAATAAAATGAGTGATAAATATTTGAAAAAGGCATTACAAGAAATAGATGCATTACCAAAACATCCCGTTAAGAAAAAACTACGTGATGTCGCGTTATTTATGGGTAAGCGTAAATTCTAGCTTTTTGTTGTACAAAGGCTCATTTTTTGTTAATATTTATCGGTAGGTGTAAAACCTGTTATACGAATTTAAGGAGTGTTTTAAACAATGGCAATCGAAAAAACTTTTTTAATGGTTAAGCCTGATGGCGTAGAACGTCAAGTAGTAGGAGATATCGTAGATCGTTTTGAACGTCGCGGTTTTGTATTGAAAGGTGCTAAATTAATGGTAATTCCTACAGAATTAGCAGAAAAGCACTATGCAGAGCATGCAGAGCGTCCATTCTTTGGTGAATTAGTTGATTTCATCACTTCTGGTCCTGTATTCGCTATGGTATGGGAAGGCGAAAACGTAATTAAGCTTGCTCGTACAATGATGGGAGCAACTAAACCTGAAGAATCTAACCCAGGTACAATCCGTGGTGACTATGCAACAACTGTTTCTCACAACATCATTCACGGTTCTGATTCACTTGCTTCTGCTGAGCGTGAAATCGGCCTATTCTTCGGTGAAGATTTAGTTTAATTCGCAAACTTAAAGAGCAATCTCAATTTCATTTGAGATTGCTTTTTTTTGCTCTAAAAGGGTGCCGGATCTCCTAAAACAATGGATAGAATTTTCTAGATACATATATAGAATTGTTAAATAATTCTTAGTCATGTAAAATAAAAGATATAATATTCTGATAATTAAGGTAGATGTCTTGGAATCGGAAAGGAAAAATAAAGTTCTATTAGTCAAAAATATCACACTCATGCGATAACGGCTAACTGACATGCATCGGTAAAAACGCCACGTCCTGTGATATTACCAAAATGACCGACATCGTGTAGGCTCTTATGCCGCTGCGCTTTCGCACAAAAAACATCTGTAGGCCTAAGCACAAGCCGATTCCGAACGCCTTGTTTATCTGCACGACAGCGGCAAGTATTTTCAGTAGCGAAAGCAAAGTGTCTTCCAATTATGCCTCGGCATAATTGATTAGCTTAATAATCAAGAATATATTTCATAGCATCTAAATACATTGGATGATAGGAAATGAGAGATGACAGTACAAAGGGGATTTTTTTATGAGAGAAGTTGTGATTGTATCAGCTGTTCGTACAGCAGTTGGGAGAAGTAAAGGGGCATTAAGCAATGTTCGAGCAGACGACTTAGCTGCAGATGTTCTGCAGGAAGTAGTACAACGAGCAGATATCAATAAGGATCAGGTGGAGGATGTAATCTTTGGCTGTGTAACGCAAACTGCTGAACAGGGCGCAAATATAGCGCGTACTGCATTATTAATGGCAGGCTTTCCGGATAGTGTCCCAGGTGTGACAATCGATCGTCAATGTGGCTCAAGTCAGCAGGCTGTACATTTCGCAGCACAGGCTATTTTAGCAGGGGATATGGATATTGTTATTGCTGGTGGGGTTGAAAGCATGACGAGGGTGTCGATGGGTTCTAACATGAAGGGTGCCCATACAGGTAAACGATTACAAGACAACTACACAATTATACATCAAGGGTTATCAGCTGAGAAAATAGCGGAAAAATGGAACTTAACAAAAGAACAGCTAAATAACTATGCTTACAATAGTCATAGACGAGCATTAGCTGCAATTGAGGCGGGCCATTTTAAAAAGGAAATACTGCCTGTCCAAGTTACGCAAGAAGACGGCGCAGTTACAACGTTTTCTGTTGATGAGGGTCCTCGGGCAGAAACGACAGTTGATAAATTGAATGGGCTTAAAACAGTATTCCAGGAAGATGGTGTGATTACAGCTGGTAATGCCAGTCAAATGAGTGATGGTGCCTCAGCGGTAGTTATAATGTCTTTAGAAAAGGCACAAGAGCTTGGCATCCAACCGCTTGCTAAAATTGTTTCAAGAGTTGTTGTTGGCTCAGATCCGACGTTAATGCTAACTGGTCCAATTGAAGCAACTAGACAAGTGCTAAAACGTTCAGGTCTTACGATAGAGGAAATGGATACGTATGAAGTGAATGAGGCTTTTGCGCCAGTACCACTTGTTTGGTTACATGAAATTGGCGCAGATCCAAATAAATTAAATCCAGATGGAGGAGCTATTGCCTTAGGGCATCCATTAGGAGCATCAGGTACAAAACTGTTAACAACGATGCTATACAGAATGGAACGAGAAAATTTACGTTATGGCTTACTAGCAATTTGTGAAGGTATGGGAATGGCGAATGCCACTATTATTGAAAAAATGTAAAAGGGGTTGTGTTTGATGAATGACGTAATAGCAGTTGTAACAGGGGGAGCATCTGGTTTAGGAGAGGCGACGGTTCGTAAAATTGTTGCGGAGGGTGGTAAAGCAGTAATTTTTGATCTTAATGCCGAGCGAGGACAGGCACTAGTAGAGGAGCTAGGGGAGAATGTCCAATATGCACGTGTAAATGTCACAAAAGAAGCTGATGTAGCGGCAGGTCTTGAGCAAGCAGTTGCAAAGTTTGGGGCCATTAATGTCACAGTGAATTGTGCTGGAATTGCTGATGCAAGTAAAGTACTTTCAAAGCGTGGTGTACATGCCCTTGATTTATTCGAAAAAGTGATTTCTGTAAATTTAATTGGTACTTTCAATGTTATTCGCCTAGCAGCTGAGAAGATGCAACATAATGAACCAAATGAGGATGGTCAGCGAGGCGTTATTATTAATACGGCATCTGTGGCAGCATTTGATGGACAAATAGGACAAGCAGCATATAGTGCGTCAAAGGGTGGTGTGGCAGCGATGACCTTGCCGATTGCTAGGGAGCTTGCTGAAATTGGGGTGCGTGTTATGACTATTGCTCCAGGGTTAGTAGAGACACCAATGTTTGCATCGTTACCAGAGCCAGCAAGAACAGCACTTGCCCAAATGACACCGTTCCCTAAACGACTTGGGAAGCCATCAGAATACGCGCTATTAGTCGAAAGTATTATCAAAAATGGTTTATTAAATGGCGAAGTTATCCGCTTGGACGGCGCGATTCGTATGCAGCCAAAATAGGGGGGGATTTCAAGGTGCTCGCCTCAAACTGAATAAGCTAGGCTGTTCACGGAAATGAGAATGAGCAAAGTCTCCTGTGTTTACGCATTTGGGAAGTACAGAAAGTTAAAAGGTATTTGTCCTGCGGCAGCGAGCGAAAAAATGACTTGTTTTATATGGTTCACACCAAGAGTTGAGGGTGAAATAAGTTGAGTGGGGGCTGGTCGACTCCTTGGGGATTAGAGGCTCATCGGACGCCCCCAGGTAGCTGTGCCCTACGCGTCAGCAAAAAAGCGCCCAGCCGAAACGAAAATCAACCACACGTTTTGGTGATGATCCTTTTATATGTAATTATTGGTAGTAGCAGTCAGCCTTGGACGATTCAAAAATTTATATAAACAAAGGGGAGCGTTACTATGCATATGATGGATACACCTTTATTATTAACAAGTTTTTTGGATCGAGCAGAACGATTTTTTCATGCGAAAAAAATATATTCGCGGACAGGCTCTACATTAATTCACGAGTTTACATATAAAGACTATGTAAAACGAACTCGTAAGCTAGCAGATGCCCTTACAAAGCTAGGAATGAAGAGAGGTATGAAAGTAGGTACCTTTGCTTGGAATCACCACCGTCATTTAGAAGCATATTTTGCAGTCCCGTGTGCGGGGGCTGTCTTGCATATGATAAATATTCGATTAGCCCCTGAGCATATTGCTTATGTTATTAACCATGCAGAAGATGAAATATTACTAATTGATGATAACTTAGTTCCACTTCTTGCACCGATTGTCTCACAGCTTAAATCGGTAAAGTATTTTATCGTAATGGGAGATGAAGTTGTGCTTGATAACATCCCATTACCAAATGCTCTATCTTATGAGGCATTACTCGAAGAAGCAAATGAGAATTTTAGATTTCCAGATGATTTAGATGAAAATACACCTGCTGGCATGTGCTACACAAGTGCCACTACAGGAATGCCAAAGGGTGTAGTGTATACGCATCGTAGTATTGTCCTCCATACTATGGCAGCAGGACTCTCCGATAGTATTGCAATAGGCGAGGCTGATGTTTTATTACCTGTCGTACCGATGTTTCATGCAAATGCATGGGGATTTCCGTTTGCTGGTGTATTATTTGGTGCTACCCAGGTACTACCAGGGCCAATGTTTACACCACAGCTATTACTTGATTTAATTGAAACTTATAAGGTAACACTGACTGCAGGAGTACCGACAATTTGGCTTGGGGTATTGCAGGAGCAACGCAAAAATCCTCGTGATTTGTCTTCGATACGGTTGATTGTATGCGGAGGCTCAGCATCGCCGCTCGGTCTAACTCGTGGCTTTGAGGAGGAGCTTAAAATTCCTTACATGACGGGCTACGGTATGACCGAGACATCGCCGCTTGTTAGTATATCGATGTATTTAACACATATGCAAGATTATACGATGGATGAAAAAATGGATGTTCGTATTACACAAGGAATAACAGTACCGCTTATTGAAACACGCGTAGTCAATGAAAACGGTGAAGTCCCTTGGGATGGCAAAACAATGGGCGAATTGACAATTAGGGGCCCGTGGATTGCAGCCGAGTATTATAACGATGAACGAACAAAGGAAGCCTTTAAAGATGGCTGGCTTTACACTGGTGATATTGCTGTAGTGACAGCAGATGGTTATATTAAAATTACAGATCGTACAAAAGATTTAATTAAAAGCGGTGGAGAATGGATTTCTTCAGTAGAGCTTGAAAATACTTTGATGTCCCATCCTAAAGTGTTTGAGGCTGCTGTTATAGCCATTCCCCACGAAAAATGGATTGAACGACCTTTAGCGTGTGTTGTACCAAAGCCCGAATATAAGGATTCCATTACGAAATCCGAGCTACTAGAAGATTTACGATCGCAATTCCATAAAACATGGATCCCTGATGATGTAGTATTTTTAAATGAAATACCGAAAACTTCTGTAGGAAAATTCATGAAGGTGAAATTACGAGAAGAATTAAGGGATTATCGAATAGAGGTTTAGGAAACTATAAAAAATGAAGGTGGTGACTAACTACCTTCATTTTTTACGTAAATATATAGGCTTATACCCATAACGCGGGGTTCGGCTTTGTACTATCACAAAGTCTATTCCTTACGCAATTATGCCGAGATCTAGCTACGTTTAACGAACGGTAAAGAGAATATTTTAGCTGAATTAATGAAAGAATAAAAAGAAAAATGAAACTATTCTTTCCGTTTTGCCGTATAATCTTTATTAATGAAAGGGTGTGGACGTATTGATAGCAGAGATGGGGATTATTGCAGGAGTAGTTATTTGTTTAGCAGGTATTTTTACAGATACACATACAAAAAAACAAAAAATTAAATTGAAGGCTATTGAAAAGGAAGTAGAGCTAGAGAAGCTAAGATTAGAAACGTATACGTTGGAGACAGAAAAATTACGTCTAGAATTAGAGCAATCCAAAGTGTTATTGTTAGAGGAAAAACAAAACTCAACTAAGTAACTTGGATTTCATGTGAAAGACTATTTCAGGAATGGCACTTTTCCGCTATAATGGAAATACGAAGCTAGAGGGGAAGAAGACCGCATGTCTGATTATGAACAATTTATAGAAGGTATAAAGCGCAAAACAGGAATAGATTTAGCGTTATATAAAGAAGCGCAAATGAAAAGACGATTAACATCCCTATATGAAAAAAAGGGATATCGTAATTTTATGGATTTTCTAAAGGCACTTGAACAAGATCGTAATTTAATGAATGAGTTTTTAGATCGTATGACGATCAATGTTTCTGAATTTTATCGCAATGGGAAGCGCTGGGAAGTGTTGCAGAAAAAAATATTTCCGAAATTACTGCAATCTAATAAGCGTCTGAGAATTTGGAGTGCTGCTTGTTCAACGGGTGAAGAACCCTATTCTTTAGTCATGGTATTATCTCAATTAGTGCCATTATCTCAAATTCAAATCATTGCTACTGATTTAGATGAAAATGTAATTCAAAAGGCGAAATTAGGTGTCTACCCAGAGCGCTCATTAGCAGAAGTGCCGAGTGATATTAAAGCCAAATATTTTGAGCAAGAAGGTTCCTTTTATAGGGTCAAAGATGAGATTAAACGTTGTGTGACTTTTAAGAAGCATAATTTGCTTAATGATCATTACGATGCTAATTATGATTTAATTGTTTGCCGCAACGTGATGATTTATTTTACTGAAGAAGCGAAAGATCAGATTTATACGAATTTTAGTAAAGCATTGCGTAAAGATGGAATTTTATTTGTTGGATCAACAGAGCAAATCTTTAATCCATCTCGTTATGAGTTTGAAGTCGAAGATACATTCTTTTACAAACGAAAATAGTTAATAATATAAGAAAAGCATTCGTACAGAGACAATATGAATGTCATGTACATATTTCCGAAGCTTTAGACATAGATATAAATCGTGCGCTTTTCGCTTGATATAAGCAAAAAGCGTATTTTTTTAGTTATCACGCCGCATCTCGGGCAGTAAGACTCCAACTACAAATTAACTGATTGAAGATTAATAATTAGTGGAGATGAAGAAATTTTTTTCAAATAAATCGTTCAGAATATTCAAATTTAACATTGCAATCTAAAGTAACGTCGTAAACAATAGGAGGACCTTTCAATGATTCGGAATTTGCGAATAATTAAAATGAGTGTTAAAAGACATTTGCAAAAGGACTGTTTTTTTAGAGAATATATGTTATAGTGAAAAATACATACTTTAGCGAGTTGAAGGGAGAAAGCGTTTATGCGTTACTTAACAGCGGGAGAGTCACATGGACCCCAATTAACAACAATTATTGAGGGCCTACCGTCGCTCTTACCAATTACAGCAGAAAAAATTAACCACGATTTAAAACGTCGTCAAGGAGGACATGGACGCGGCCGCCGTATGCAAATCGAAACAGATACAGTGGAAGTGGTCGCTGGTGTTCGTCATGGACAAACACTTGGTTCTCCCGTAGCACTCGTCGTCACAAATGATGACTGGAAGCACTGGACAAAAATTATGGGAGCAGAACCGTTAGCAGAAGATGTGAATCCTGAAGATATCAAACGTCAAATTTCACGTCCTCGACCAGGGCATGCAGATTTAGTAGGAGGCATGAAATACGGACACCGTGATCTACGTAATGTACTAGAGCGTTCTTCAGCGCGTGAGACAACTGTTCGTGTAGCAGTAGGTTCTGTTGCTAAAGCGCTATTAAATGAATTAGGCATTTCCATTGTGGCACATGTAACAGAAATCGTTGGTATTAAGGCAGATACTTCCGGAGTGGAAGGGAAATCTGCAGATGAAATTCGTGCCATTGTTGAAGCAGATCCTTGCTATTGCGTTGATCCAGAGGCTTCGGCAAAAATGGTGGAGGCAATTGATGAAGCGAAAAAAGCGGGTGACTCAATTGGTGGTGTTGTTGAAGTCATCGTTGAAGGAATGCCAGCAGGTGTCGGTTCATACGTTCATTATGACCGTAAGCTAGATGCAAAATTAGCAGCTGCCATGTTATCTATCAATGCATTTAAAGGTGTTGAATTTGGAATTGGCTTTGAAATGGCGCGCCGTAAAGGCTCTGAAGTACATGATGAAATCATTTGGTCAGAAGGAGAAGGCTATACACGTGCAACCAACCGACTTGGTGGTTTAGAAGGGGGAATGTCTACTGGAATGCCAATTGTCGTACGTGGCGTTATGAAACCAATTCCTACTTTATATAAACCGTTGCAAAGTGTAGATATTGAAACGAAAGAGCCATTTAAAGCAAGTGTAGAGCGCTCTGATAGCTGTGCAGTACCTGCAGCATCAGTTGTTGCTGAGCATGTTATTGCCTGGGAAATAGCGAATGCAATTTTGGAACAATTCCATAGCGATCAATTACCTCAACTAAAAGCTCAAATCGACGAACACCGTCGTTATACAAAGGGGTTCTAATATGCGAGTACCAGTAGCGACGAAATCGCATCAATATGAGGTTGTTCTTGGTCATAATTTTTTAGTAGAAGCTGTAAAAGCATTTGATGATAAGCTTCAAAAAGCGGATAAGCTCATTGTTTTTACGGATGCTAATGTGTGGGCAGCGCAAGGAGATTATTTCAAGGCTAATTTCCCTTATCATTTTGAGGTCTTTGTCTTACCGGGTGGTGAGGCATGTAAAACCTTTGAACAATACAATGCAGCGCAAACATTTTTACTTGAACAAAAATGCTCGCGTAAATCATTTGTTTTTGCATTCGGTGGGGGAGCTGTAGGTGATTTAACAGGCTTTGTTGCAGCTACTTATATGCGTGGGGTGCCGTTTATTCAAATCCCAACGACGATTTTGGCACATGACTCAGCAGTAGGTGGTAAAACAGCTATTAACCATCCGCTAGGAAAGAATATGATTGGTGCGTTTTATCAACCTGAGGGAGTTATTTACGATACTGTCTTTATCGAAAGCTTACCTGAGCGCGAGGTACGTTCAGGAACAGCAGAAGTGATCAAGCATGCGATGATTTCTAATGCAGCGTGGTTAGAGGATTTAATGGCTGCAGAGACAGTTATGCATTTCACGACCGAAGAATTAGCGAAGCAGCTTAGAAAAGGCATTGAAGTGAAGGCGCAAATAGTAGCAGAGGACGAGACTGAGCAATCCGTGCGAAAATTTTTAAACCTAGGCCATACTTATGGGCATGCCATTGAAGCGGCCGCTGGTTATGGAAAAGTAGCACATGGCGAGGCGGTCATGATTGGTCTCGTATATTGTTTATTATTAAGTGAACGATACGGTGAATTAGATCGTAACTTCACTACAGCATTTTTGCAGTTTGCAGTGAAGAATGGCTATCCATTTGAAGCTGTAAAAGAATATTCCTTTGAACAGTTAACAGAGTATTTAATGAAAGATAAAAAAGCGGAGTATGGTATTTTACAATTTGTGTTGTTGGAGAAAATTGGTAAACCATTCATACAACCAATTGATTTAGCGGAGTGTAGAGAAGTAGATGCCGAATTCCGACAACTATTAGCGGAGGTGCTTGTATGATTCGTGGACTTAGAGGAGCAATTACAATTGAATCTGACAAGCCAGACCTTGTATGGAATGAGACAGCAAGATTAGTGCGTGAAGTAGTAGCAGCCAATAATGTGGAAATAGATGATATTGCTTCTATATTAATATCTACAACACCTGATATTACGTCAGCATTTCCGGCACGTGCTGTACGGTTAATGGATGGGTGGCAATATGTACCTGTCATGTGTACGCATGAAATGGACGTGCCAAACGCATTACCACTTTGTATTCGTGTATTAATCCATGCAAATGTGGAAGTAGCACAAAAGGATGTAAAACACTTGTATCTCAATGATGCAGTGAAATTAAGACCAGATTTAGCCCAAGCTAAATAATAGAGGAGATGTTTAAGATGAAATGGAAACAACAATTGGACGGTATGCAAGCGTATAAGCCTGGCAAACCAATTGAAGAAGTACAACGTGAATATGGCTTACAAGAAGTCGTAAAATTAGCATCTAATGAAAACCCATTTGGGTGCTCACCTAAGGTAACTGCTTATTTACAAAATAATTCAGTAAATCATGCAATCTATCCAGACGGCTATGCGCAAAATTTACGTACAGCTGTTGCAAATCATCTAGGTGTCAAGGAAACACAGCTTCTTTTTGGTAACGGCTCTGACGATATCATTGCAATTATAACTCGTGCATTGTTGTATCCAGGTGTAAATACAGTGATGGCATACCCATCCTTCTCCCAATACTGGCACAATGCTGAAATAGAAGGCGCAGAGATACGTAAAGTTCCATGTATTGAAGGTGCCCATGATCTAGATGCAATGGCAGAAGCAATTGATGATAATACATCGATCGTTTGGGTTTGTAGCCCAAATAATCCAACAGGTGTAGTGATACCTGATATTGAGTTGCGAGCATTTTTAGCTAAGGTTCCAAATGATGTGCTAGTAGTTTTAGATGAGGCATATATCGAATACGTAACGCATCATGGTCACAAAGATACTCTACCTTTAATAGAAGAGTTTCCAAATGTACTATTAATGCGTACATTCTCAAAGGCATACGGTCTTGCTTCTTTCCGAGTTGGTTATGCAATTGGGCAACCAGAAGTAATTGCAAAGCTTGATCCAGTAAGAGCACCATTTAATAATACAATTTTAAGTCAAGCAGTTGCGGCCATCGCTTTAAGTGATCAAGAATATATAAATGCTTGCCGTGAAGCAAATGAAAAAGGTAAAAAACAATATATTGAATTCTGTGAGAAACATAATTTAAAATACTTCCCTTCTGATACGAACTTTATTTTCTTTAATACAAATACTGATAGTGATGTTGTTTTCAATGAGCTAATGAAACGAGGTTTTATAGTCCGCAGTGGAAATGCGTTAGGATTATCTGGGTTTATCCGCGTGACAATCGGAACTGAGGATCAAAATTCAGCGTTGTTACGTCACCTTGAAAACGTCCTAAAAGAGCAAGGAGTTTTTGCATGATACGCAACGTGCTTGTTATTGGGCTTGGCCTAATTGGAGGCTCGATTGCATTGGCATTGCAAAAGGCACCAGAAACAAAGATTATTGGCTATGATATGGATGCGAAAACTCGCGAACATGCGAAAACATTAAATATTGTTCATGATATTGTGACAGATCCAAAAGAAGTGGTGGCCGACGTGGATGTCATCATTTTTGGAACTCCTGTCAACGCAACGCTTGAATGGATGGAACAATTAAAAACATGGCCGTTAAAAAATAAAGTCATCGTAACAGATACAGGGAGTACAAAAAAGAAAATTATGCAAAAGGCTGGGGAACTACGTGAGTTAGGCATTACCTTTATTGGAGGACATCCAATGGCAGGCTCACATAAAAGCGGTGTTTTAGCTGCAAAGGCTCACCTTTTTGAAAATGCGTATTATATGCTAACACCGCTCGCCGGTGAAGAAATTGTCAATATGGCACAGCTTGAAAGTCTCTTAAAATTTACACATGCAAAGGTTGTTAGTGTATCTGCTCGTGAGCATGATCATATGACAGCTGTAGTTAGTCATTTTCCGCATGTCATTGCTGCTTCTCTTGTGCATCAATTGGGCGGAGAAAACGGGGAATATCCGATGACACGCTCACTTGCGGCAGGTGGTTTCCGTGATGTAACGCGTATTGCCTCGTCCAATCCAATTTTATGGCGAGATATTACATTACAAAATCGAGAAGAGCTAATTGCACAGCTAGAAGGCTGGGAAAAGGAAATGAGTCGTGTGAAGGAGCTGCTTTTTAATGGTAGCTCGGATGACATAGAAACATACTTTGCTGTTGCTAAAGAGCTAAGAGATGAATTACCGATTAGTGCAGGAGCAATGTTCACATCATTTGATTTATATGTTGATGTTCCTGACTATCCGGGGGTTATTTCTGAGGTGACAGGCTTACTTGCAGACGAAGCGATTAGTATTACAAATTTACGTATCGTTGAGTCACGAGAAGACGTTTTCGGGATTCTTGTTATTAGCTTACAAAGTGAAAGTGACCGTGAACGTGCGGCAGCGTGTATACAAAAGCGTGCTAATTATGAAACATATATTTCATAGGTACCTAGGAAATGCCTATGTAACAGAAAGCGTCGGCATTACGGCGCTTTCTATCTTCATATTGGAGGGAAGAAAACGATGAGTGAAAAAGTATTACAATATGATAAACCTTCCTTACAAGGGACTTTAACGATTCCAGGTGATAAATCTATCTCACATCGCTCCGTTATGTTTGGAGCCATTGCAACGGGTAAAACAACAGTTGAAGGCTTTTTATTAGGTGAGGATTGTTTAAGTACAATTGATTGCTTCCGCAAGCTCGGTGTGAAAATTGACGTAGAAGGAACAAATGTATCTATCGACAGCCCTGGTATAGAGGGGTGGCAAGAACCTACAGAGGTACTATACACAGGAAATTCTGGTACAACGACACGCTTAATGCTAGGGATTCTAGCTGGATCTACTGTACATTCAGTAATGACAGGGGATGCGTCCATAGGAAAGCGACCGATGCGCCGTGTTATTGATCCGTTACGTCAAATGGGTGCACACATTACTGGAAGGGCAAATGGACAATATACGCCATTAGCCATTCAAGGTACAGCCTTACAAGCTATTGATTACCATATGCCTGTTGCAAGTGCACAGGTGAAGTCAGCTGTTTTACTTGCTGGTTTACGTGCTGAAGGTACTACAATTGTACGAGAAATGGAAGTATCTCGAGACCATACGGAGAGAATGCTACGTCAGTTTGGTGCACAGGTTGAGGAAGTGGATGGTGTTATTTCATTAAAAGGAGGACAAACTTTAACAGGGACACATGTGTCTGTGCCAGGTGATATTTCATCTGCGGCCTTTTTCTTAGTAGCAGGAGCCATCTGTGAGGATAGTAAAATAACGCTAGAAAATGTCGGAATTAATCCAACACGGGATGGTATCATTGAAGTGCTTCATAATATGGGCGCATCTTTAACACTTATGCCAAATGAAGATAGCCAATCAGAGCCAACGGCAACAATTATAATTGAAACGTCAACATTAAGAGGCACTACAATTGAGGGAGATATTATTCCTCGTCTTATCGATGAAATCCCGATCTTGGCATTGTTAGCAACGCAAGCAAACGGTAAAACTATTATTAAGGATGCCGAGGAGTTAAAAGTGAAGGAAACAGACCGGATAACGGCTGTTGTGGATGAATTGAAAAAACTAGGTGCTAATATTGAAGCTACTGAGGATGGAATGATTATTGAAGGACCAACTCCATTACGTGGTGCTAGCCTTAAAACCTATGGTGATCATCGTATCGGAATGATGGGTGCTGTTGCAGCACTAATAACAGATGGGGATGTAACTTTAGATGACGCAGAATGTATTGCTGTTTCTTATCCCTCGTTTTTCGAGCATGTAGAGGAAGTAAAGTAATGTCATATCTTCATTCAGTAGAAGATTCCACCTCTAAAGGTATTGTCACGTTCTGTGGCAATTTATCTGTAGCGAAAGCAAAGCGTCAGCTACAATTACGCCAAGGCGAAATTGATATTTGACTCTCCAAGTCTTTTGGGGAGTTTTTTCTTGTTTCGAGAGAAAATGTTTTGTAGCATAAAGGTATTAATGAAAGAATAGGTGAATGACTGTGAACAATGCGATGACTGAAATGATGCAAGCACTTGAACAAGGGGACTTAGCATTAATTGAACAGCTACTTGAAACATTTTTAACGAAAGAGCTACCAGAGGACATTTATGCGCTAGCTGAAATTTTTATGCAGTATGGATATATGAAGGAAGCTGATCGTGTACTGGAGCATTTACAATTTTTATTCCCAGAAGAGGCACAGTTGAAAATTGATCGTGCAAACGTCTTAATGGAACTTGGCGATGAAGATGAAGCGTTAGATTTTTTATTAGAAGTAGAGGAGACAGCTCCAGAATATCCTCAGGCTTTATTAGTATTAGCGGATTATTATCAAATGCAAGGATTGTTTGAAGTAGCAGAAATGCGCATCAATGAGGCACTATCTATATTACCAGATGAGCCATTATTACAATTTGCTAAAGCAGAGCTTTTATTTGAAACTGGTCGCTTCTTAGAGGCTGCGAGACTATATGAAGAATTGTATGAACAACAAGTTGAATTTGCTGGGGTTAGTCTTACTGAACGGCTTGCTGAGGTGTATCGTGCAGGAGCTGCCTATGAAACGGCCTTAGATTACTATTTAAAAGCACTGGAAGATGAAGTGAAGCCAGATGTTTTATTTGGTGCAGCGTATTCAGCCTTTCAATCACAAAAATATGAAATGGCCATTAAACAATTAGAGGAATTAAAAGAATTAGACCCTGATTATTTTTCAGCCTATTTATTGCTAGCTGAGAGCTATGCCATGACAGAGGACAATAAAAAAGCATACGCCGCCATTCTGGAAGGATTAAAGCGTGACGAATACGATAAATCCTTATTCTTATTCGCCGGTAAAATGGCTTTAAAAACTGGTTTGCCAGCTGAGGGCGAGCAGCATCTACGTGAAGCCATTGCCTTAGATCCTGAATACATGGAGGCAGTATTAGCATTAATCTCCGTGTTGGCACAGCAAGAGCGTCATGAGGATGTAATAGAATTATTTGAAACGTTGCAAAAAAATGATTTTGAATGGAGCACCTTATACCCATTTGCTGCGGTTGCATATGAAAATTTAGAATTGTACGACCGTGCATACGAATTTTACCGTTTGGCATATAATGATTTTAAGGAAGACGCAGCATTTTTAGAAAAGTATGTTTATTTCTTATTAGAGGAAGGAAAACGTTCAGAAGCTAAAGAAGTGCTCGGTCAATTAATAACTATTCAGCCGGGTGAACTGGAGTGGCAAGAGAAGTTAGAAACCTTAGAATTTGAGTAAAGGAGGGAGTGGGTATGACTGCTTCTGTATCAGTTGTCGATAAAAAAGCATTTGTTAGATGGTTTTTAAAAAATTATCAATTGAAACGTCGTGAGTGTGTATGGATTTTGAATTACTTATTAAGTAATGATGAGTTATTAAAACGAATTCGATTTGTTGAAGAAGCTCACTATTGCCCTAGAGCAATGGTTATGTCAACGGTCGATTCAACAGGAGTGCCGTTTCGTTTTTACAAAGGCAATGTAATGACAGCAGATGCTGAGAAATCCTTCCATGATTTACGTTTACACGAACATGAAGATATGTATATACAATTGAATTTTCCAAATGTACCACCAAGTGCACAATACTTAGCAGTTCTTGAAGAAAACCCTTATATGCCAGAAGCACTGATTGTTAGTGAAAAAGATCGCTTACTGGCAGAAGAGCTGCTTTCCAACAGCTTACTCGTATTCCAAGAAGAAAAATTACTCGCGCAAATTGATGAAGCCCTCGATCAGGGAAATGAAGAGCGCTTTTATGAATTGTCTAATTTGTTACAAGCTTTAAAGGAAACGGCTAATTTACGTTAGTTATAAGTAAAAATGGAATGTCCTTTATCTACCTCAATATGATAACATAACAAGTGAATGATTGTTTTCACTTTTTATTGGCTATCCTATTGAAGAGTGGAAAAGGGCATTTTTTATTGTTATGCAGTGGGGTACCAAACCCTACTGCATGACGATAAAGCCACGGCGGATTTCACGGCTTTTGAATTGTGCACGGACAATTCAAAATTCGGACGAAATTACGCCAAGGCACATTGATTTATGCAACAAAAGGAGGTTTGTGAAATGTATTTTAATGCAAGTGATGTGACATTGTTTATGGCACAGAAGGAATTTATCGATACAGCAATTGTTCCACTCGTAACGGTCGATTTAACTCCTGAAAAAATGAAACAGAGCGGTACAGAGGTAGATTTTTTGTTATCGCTTACATCTTTTATCGAACAACAGTTTAAAGGTCGTTTAGTACTGATGCCACCATTTACGTCTAGTGCAACATTAAAAAACGAAAATATGCCGAAGCAATTAGAGGCACAATTACATAATGCTGGTTTTAAGCATGTGTTCTTCATTACTTGTGACCATTTTTGGACAAATATTGGAGATGAAGTAAATGTTATTTGGCTACCAGCTATTCCGTTAGAAAGCATGGATAAAGGCGTGAAAAACTCCATTCTCGAAGATCAATTGCGACAAGTGATCCCGATGTTTTCGACCAAATGGACACAGATTTAACAATTAGTTTCAATAATTGTTCACATTCTCCAGCTTTCCACAGAATGCTATATTGACCAAGCTATGGAGTTGATATATCATAGATATGTCCTAGTATTACTATTTGTAAATGAATGTCCGTTGGACTGACCTTTAAGTTAGAGGGGGGAAAAAAATGAGTAATAATCGAGTTTCACGTCGTCAATTCCTAAGCTATACACTAACTGGTGTAGGTGGTTTTATGGCGGCAGGTATGCTGATGCCAATGCTTCGTTTTGCGATTGACCCAGTACTTCAAAGTCATGCTGGTGGTAACTTTGTAAAAACAGAGCATAAAATCGCTGATATTACTGACAAACCTGTTAAAGTTGACTTAACATTTGAACAAGTTGATGCATGGTACAAATCAGACGTAACAAACGTAGCGTGGGTTTTCAAACAAGGCGATCAAATCGTTGCATTATCTCCTGTTTGTAAGCATTTAGGATGTATGGTGGACTGGGGATCAGATTCAACACACCCAGATCAATTCTTCTGTTCTTGTCATGGTGGACGCTATGAGAAGAATGGTAATAACGTAAAAGGAACACCACCATTAGGTCCATTGGATGAATATGAAATTAAAGAAGATGATGGTTACTTATCGCTTGGGCCAATTCATCCAAATACTCTAGTTAAGTAAGGGGGGTACAAAACAGTGCTAAATAAAATTTATGATTGGGTCGATGAGCGCTTAGATATTACACCGATTTGGCGTGATATTGCCGACCACGAAGTGCCAGAGCACGTGAACCCTGCACATCATTTTTCAGCATTCGTTTACTGTTTCGGTGGATTAACTTTCTTCATCACGGTAATTCAAATTCTATCAGGTATGTTCTTAACAATGTACTATGTACCAGACGTAGTGAATGCTTGGAAATCAGTTTATTATTTACAAAACGAAGTAGCATTTGGTGAAATCGTACGCGGTATGCACCATTGGGGAGCTTCATTAGTAATCGTTATGATGTTCTTACATACACTTCGTGTATTCTTTACAGGTTCTTATAAGAAACCTCGTGAATTAAACTGGATGGTTGGTGTAGGTATTTTCGGTGTAATGATGGGTCTTGGTTTTACAGGATACTTATTACCTTGGGATATGAAAGCATTATTCGCTACAAAAGTAGGTATCCAAATTGCTGCATCCGTACCGTTTATCGGTGAATGGATTAAAATCTTATTAGCGGGTGACTCAACTATTCTTGGTGCTCAAACGTTAACACGATTCTTTGCGATTCATGTATTCTTCTTACCTGCAGTATTGTTTGCATTACTTGCAGCACACTTTATCATGATTCGTCGTCAAGGAATTTCAGGGCCGTTGTAATAGTTCTTGACGGTTCGATGATTTTTTAAAGGAGGGGACATAATGCATCGCGGAAAAGGAATGAAATTTGTTGGTGATTCTCGTATTAAAGCGAATCACAGAATGCCGAACGTTCCAAAGGATTATTCCGAATATCCAGGTAAGACGGAAGCTTTCTGGCCGAACTTCTTACTAAAAGAATGGATGGTTGGTGCTGTATTTTTAATTGCTTATTTAATATTAACAGTTGCACATCCATCACCACTTGAAGGACCAGCTGATCCGACAAGAGCGTACATTCCATTACCGGACTGGTACTTCTTATTCTTGTATCAATTATTAAAATACACATATGCTTCAGGTCCATATAATGTTATTGGAACAGTTGTAATTCCAGGTCTTGCATTTGGAGCGCTATTATTAATGCCATTTTTAGATAAAAGTCCAGAACGTCGTCCATCTAAACGTCCGTTACCAACAGCGTTTATGTTATTGACTCTGGCAGCTATGTTTTACTTAACATGGGAAGCAGTTGCTAATCATGACTGGGAAGCTCAAAAAGCAATGGGCGCAATCCAAACAGAAGTTAAAGTTACTATTGATGAATCACTTCCAGGTTATAAAATTTGGACTGGTGAAACAAGTGACGCAGCTCAATCTTGTATCGGCTGTCATGCGGCTGACTTAAAAGGTGGCCCTGCTGCTCCAAAGTTACTTGGTAATACACTAACAGCTGAAGAAGTTGAAGATATTATCCATAATGGTCGAGGCAAAATGCCAGCTGGTGTATTCAAAGGTACCGATGAAGAAGCGAAGCAAATCGCTGAATTTGTTGCGAGCTTAAAAGAAGATAAATAAGTATAGTTTAAAAGAGTCAGGAAACTGGCTCTTTTTTTCTTCTAGTATAATAATGTGACTGTTACCACTTCAAAAAAGTTCCCACAAAAATGTTCTTTAGTTCTATAATATTTATTAGGATAAATTTAAAATATTCAAAAGTGGCTGGGCAGTCCCGGAAATTTATGTAGTACTAACCGTATAATACTCTTTAAACGGAATGTTAGAAAAAGCTCATCAACAAAAGTTAAGGATGACATTGGTTAAAATGTAAGCTATGTATATTCGTTAAGGATTTTGGCAAGAAAATATTGCCGATATTCATTATCGATGGTATGTGGCAAATTAAAGACTAGTTTATACATAATAACAAATAAAAAAGGCATCTTAGTAAAGACAGAAGATAAAGGAGTTTTAATGATGCAAATTACACGTGCAAATATTTGGTTTCTCCTTACACATAAATCATTTTTAATCCTATTACTTATTATCAATCTATTAGGCACTATTTACGGTTATTATTGGTATGGAGGGCAGCTTGCCATCACGAAGCCCATTTTTTATATTTTTGTGCCAGATAGCCCGACAGCCAGCCTATTCTTTTGCTTTGTATTGTTAGCATGGATTTTGGGAAAAAAATGGCCACTAATGGAAGTGCTAGCACTTATAACACTAGTGAAATATGGAATCTGGGCTGATGTAATGAATATTTGGACGCTGCTTGAAACTGGATCTATAGGTTGGCAAGGCTGGATGCTTGTAGGCTCGCATTTTGCAATGGCTGTCCAAGCAATTTTATATCTCGGTAAATATGTTTTTTCATATTGGCATATTGCTGTAGCAGCGGTATGGACATTGCATAATGATGTAATTGATTATGTTTTTGGTCAAATGCCGATGTATCGTGATTTAGCAGATTATACGAGCTATATCGGCTATTTTACTTTTTGGTTATCAGTTACATGCATTTTTTTAGCCATCTTCTCAATTAGATGGCGCAAATATTTGCCGAATTAGGTAAATGATTATAGAATTATAGTATCCAAGTAGAAAGGGGTTAGAAAATTGTCAACAAGTATGTATATTGTTTATTTTGCAATCATAATGCTACTACCACTTTACGCACAGATGAAAGTAAAGGGCACGTATAATAAGTTTGCAAAAGAACGAACAATGAAGGGACAAACAGGTGCAGAGGTAGCGCGTGCGATTTTAGATGCGAACGGTTTATATGATGTACGAGTTGTTCCAACACAAGGTGTGTTGTCTGATCACTATAATCCAGCAACAAAAACAGTTGCTTTATCAGAAAGTAACTTCTACGAGGCGAGTATTGCTGGTGCTGCAGTTGCTGCCCACGAGGTTGGCCATGCCATCCAGCATAAAGAAGCTTATTCAATGCTGACATTACGTAGTAAGCTAGTGCCAGTTGCAAATATTTCATCAAATATGTCTTGGATATTTGTCATGATTGGTATTTTTGCAAGTAGTGCAAATATGTTACTTTTAGGTATCGTATTATTGGCTGCCGGTGTTGTTTTCCAATTAGTAACGTTACCAGTAGAGTTTGATGCATCCAAGCGTGCGTTAGTGCAAATGAATTCTCTAGGAATTATTACAAATGAAGAAGAGCGCCCAGCACGAAAAGTGTTAAGTGCTGCAGCATTAACATATGTTGCCGCGGCAGCAGTAGCTGTATTAGAATTATTACGTTTAATATTAATCTTTACAAATATGCGAAGTGATGACTAATAAAAAACTTGTTGTAGTGGTAAATCACTATGGCAAGTTTTTTAATCCGTTAATTTATTTACTATGTAAAAAAGCCTACCTCCAATAAAAAAGTAAAAAGTTCGAGGAGAGCAGGCAGATTATTAATGTTAGTGAAGCGGTTGTTTTTCGTCGTCTAGCGTGAAGCCTTCTCCTGCTACATCTCGTACTTCTATAATAGATACGAATGCGTGTGGATCAACCTCATGGACAATAGATTTTAAACGGACAACCTCATTACGGCCAATGACACAATAAATCACTTCTTTTTGTTGCTTAGTAAAATGGCCATGACCTTCAAGTATAGTAATACCACGTTCCATTCGTAATGCGATCATCTCAGCAATGGCGCTAGATTTTTCAGATATAATAAGTGCTCCACGTGCAGCATATGCTCCTTCTTGAACAAAATCAATGACGCGCGCACCAACAAATACCGCAACAAGGGTATACATCATAGAGCGTGCATCTAAAAATGTTAGCCATGATAGGATAATGACAATTGCGTCAAAGATGAACATCGTTTTACCCATACTCCAGCCAAAATATTTATGCCCAAGGCGAGCCAAAATATCTACACCACCAGTTGTACCACCGAAACGAAAGACGATACCGAGCCCTAGTCCAACAAAAACCCCTGCAAATAGAGCAACAAGTAACAAATCGTCCTCTAAATGAATAGTAAATTGATACTTTTGAAAAACTTTTAGGAAAACTGAAACAGATAAAGTGCCAACAAGCGTATAAATAAATGATTTTTTCCCAAGTAAACGATAACCAATAATAAACATAGGAATGTTTAATAGTAAATTCATTAAAGCAGGGTCCCAGCCAAGAGTAAAATAAAGTATGAGTGTAATCCCACTTAGGCCACCTTCACCTAGTTGATTTTGCATGTTGAAGTGGACGAAGCCGAAGCTAAAAATTGCAGCCCCGAGCATTATTGCGATAATATTGCTGATTTTGATCTGTTTTAGCATATGACCTCCTGAAGTTCATAACAAATGAAGTAGTGCTATCTATTATCTGACATTTTATTGTTTTTGACAACAATGGTGTAAATTTTATACGATGGTAAGTAGGAGTGTGATTTAGATGACTGAACAAGTGACAATGCAAGCTTTACAGCAGCGTGTAGATGATTATATAGGACAATTTAAGGAAGGCTATTTCCCGCCGTTTGAGTTACTGGCACGTCTAACCGAGGAACTTGGTGAATTGTCTCGTGAGGTGCAGGATGTTTACGGGCAAAAGAAGAAAAAGAGTACTGAGGAAGCGAACAGTATTGAAGAAGAATTAGGTGACTTCTTCTTTGTTTTAGTATGCTTTGCAAATGCGCAGGGTATTAAATTAGATGAAGCACTTTTACGCGTTATACATAAATTTGAAACAAGGGATAAAGATCGCTGGACTAGAAAGGATGGAGAATAATGTCAATTCGTGTAGCAATAGCAGGACCTAGGGGAAAAATGGGGGCTGAGGCTGTACATACGGTCATGAAGCATGACAAAATGGAATTAGTAGCTGTGCTAGATTATAAGGATGTAGGAAAAACATTAGCTGATTTGGAGATGTTTCCCGCAAGTTATACGGCTCCATTCTTTACAGATATGTCTGACCTTGTAGAGGCGACTGCACCAGATGTATTAGTAGATTTAACAAGCCCGCATGCAGTATACAAACATACTAAAGAGGCCTTGAATTTAAATGTACGACCTGTAATTGGTACAACAGGCTTTACAGATGAACAACTAGTGGAATTATCAGCGATGGCTAAAGAAAAAGAGCTAGGCTGTATTATTGCTCCAAACTTTGCAATAGGGGCTATCCTTATGATGAAATTTGCTAAGGAAGCGGCAAAATATTTACCTGATGTTGAAATTATTGAAATGCACCATGATCAAAAGCTGGATGCTCCATCAGGAACAGCTGTTAAAACGGCACAATTGATTCAAGAGGTGCGAACACAAAAGATGCAAGGACATCCAGAGGAAAAAGAAACAATCGAAGGTGCAAGAGGTGGAGAATTTGATGGCATGCGTATTCACTCTGTTCGTTTACCTGGTTTAGTGGCACACCAGCAAGTGTTATTTGGCGGAGATGGGCAGCTATTAACAATTCGTCATGATTCGTTAAACCGTAATTCTTTTATGTCTGGTGTAGCATTTTGCGTAGAAGAGGTTATGAAAATGGATCAACTTGTATATGGTTTAGAAAACATCATCTAAAGATTGGGATGGAAGCATTATGAAAATCGCATTAATTGCACATGATCGTAAAAAAGATAATTTAGTACAGTTTGCTATTGCTTATCGAAATATTTTAAATGAGCATATGTTGTTTGCTACAGGTACAACAGGACAGCGTGTTATGGAAGCTACAGACTTAGAGGTAACACGTTTTCGTTCAGGCCCACTCGGTGGCGATCAACAAATTGGCGCAATGATTGCCAATAATGATATGGACATGGTCATTTTTTTCCGTGATCCTTTAACAGCACAACCACATGAGCCAGATGTTTCTGCACTTATTCGTCTTTGTGATGTTTACCAAGTGCCACTGGCTACAAATATGGGAACAGCAGAAATATTACTAAAAGGCCTACAAGAAGGCTTTGTGGATTGGAGACTGATTCAAGAAAGACGAAATTAAAAAAGACGTGATTTAGAAAGGATGATAATCGAATGAAAAAGCTAAAAATTGGCATTACCTGTTATCCTACAGTTGGAGGCTCTGGTGTTATCGCAACAGAATTAGGAAAAATGCTTGCAGAGAGAGGGCACGAGATTCATTTCATCACCTCAAGCGTACCATTTCGATTGAATAAAATTTATCCAACCGTCTTTTTCCATGAAGTAGAAGTTAGCAATTATTCAGTATTTCAATATTCGCCATATGATATAGCATTAGCGAGTAAAATGGCGGACGTGATTAAGGATGAAGAACTAGATGTGCTTCATGTGCATTATGCAATACCACATGCTGTCTGTGCTGTTTTGGCACGTGAAATGAGTGGTCGTGACATTGGGATTGTCACAACGTTACACGGTACAGATATTTCTGTGCTTGGGCAGGATTCCACTCTTTCACAGGCAATTAAGTATGGCATTGACAAATCTGATATCGTAACGACAGTGTCAGAGGCATTAAAGCAACAAACATACGAGCTTATTGATACAGTAAAGCCGATTAACACGATTTACAATTTTGTTGATGAACGTGAATACTTCCCACGCAATCCAGGAAACTTAAAAGAACAGTTTGGAATTAAGGAAGATGAAAAAGTTATTATTCATGTATCTAACTTCCGTAAAATTAAAAATCTTCCGCATATTATAGACGCCTTTATGAAAATACGTGCGAACATGAAGGCAAAGCTATTGCTTGTAGGAGATGGTCCAGAAAAGCATCGTGTAATGGATCAAGTAAAGGAAAGTCCTTATATGGAGGATGTTTTATTTTTAGGCAAACAAGAAAATTTAGCTGAATTGTATGCGATAAGTGACCTTAAATTATTACTATCACAGCAGGAATCATTCGGGCTAGTTTTACTTGAAGCAATGGCTTGTGGTGTACCTTGTATTGGATCGGCTGTAGGCGGTATTCCAGAAGTCATTGAGCATGGGGTAGATGGCTATATAGTGGAATTAGGTGATACGGATGCAGTGGAAGAGTATGCCGTAAACCTATTGAACGATGAAGAGAAATTACAACATTTCCGAGAAGCAGCTATCCGCGCTGTTGATGAAAAATTCCATTCATCTAAAATTGTAGAACAATATGAAAAATTGTACGAAAAGGTTGCTGAAAGAAATCATGCAAAACAATAAAGAATGGCAAGCAGCCTATTCAGTTATTGAACAACTAGAATGCGCAGGCTTTGAGGCAGTGATCGTCGGCGGTGCAGTACGAGATGCTATACTTGGTCGTCCTGCCCACGATGTAGATGTTGCGACAAATGCCATGCCAGACGAAGTAAAGTCTATCTTTGATCGCACAGTTGATATAGGGATTCAGCATGGGACGGTACTTGTTATCGTGCCAGCTGGATCGGTGGAGGTAACGACATATCGCACAGATGGTGAATATACGGATCACCGTAGACCCGAGGAAGTGCAATTTGTCCGTTCATTAAAAGAAGATCTACAGCGCCGAGACTTTACGATGAATGCCATAGCGATGCGTCGTGATGGTTCTTTTGTTGATTTTTATGGAGGACGCCAAGATATTGACGCTGGTGTCATTCGAGCTGTTGGTGATGCACAGAAACGTTTTTCGGAAGATGCATTACGAATGCTACGAGCCATACGTTTTTCAGCACAGCTCGGTTTTCTAATTGAATCAGAAACCTTGAAAGCAATGCAGGACAAGGCTGATAATATTTCTTGGATTGCGAAAGAGCGTATAAAGGCAGAGCTCGATAAGCTATGGGTAGGGAAAGATGTTTTTAACGGTATAAAAAAGCTGAAGGAAAGTAACTTAGTGAATTATTTGAATGGTACTTTTCAAGCGCATGACTGGTCTAAATTTAACACGCAGGACAAGTTATTAGGCTGGGCATATTTCGCGGTATTACAGGGTGATCATTGGCGAGAAGTGCTAGGTGACTATCGTTTATCGAATAAGGAGATGGCATTTGTAAAAGCTGTGTTAGAAGCTTTAAAAGCTTTAAAAAATGGCTGGACGAAAATGGATTACTTTTTATATACTCAACAGGAACTTGAGGCAGCTAGTTATTTTGCGGAGTTGAGACAGCTTGATGTTCAAATGCCACAACAAAGTATACTTGAAATACAGACAGCTCTTCCTATTAGACGTAAACAGGAGCTTATTGTAAAAGGTACGGATTTGTTAAAATGGTCCGGAATAAAAGGTGGGCCATGGGTAAAAGAAGCGTTGCAGGCGATGCTTGAAGCAGTTGTGAATGGTGAATGTGCTAATGAACACCATCAACTAAAGGCTTGGTTTGAGCGTGAGTATGTCCGTAAGCAGGAAAACACTTAATTTTACTATAATTATTACAAATTGAATGTAGTTATTTTAGAAAAGAGTTACCAAAAAACAACAAAAAGAAGTCGATTATTGAAGTTGTTAGACATAGTTATTTCAGTAGGCACGCTTGGGGCATGAGTTTCGATATTGTATCGGACTCATGCCTTATTATTGTGCCTTAGAAATTTTCCTAATAGTTTCATTGAGTATTTTTTCAGGGACGCTTTATATAGTATTTCTAAATA
>NZ_JAQZSD010000181.1:0-637 GCF_028674935.1 Lysinibacillus sp. CNPSo 3705
GGATGATACCCGAAGCAAGAGAAGTCCACCTTTCGAGGAAAGATCGCAAGGTGCTTGAGGCGTGCTGTCGCTCACCGGTGACGTTGCAGCGCGATTTGAAGCGGGCGCGGATAGTTCTGTTGGCGGCGGATGGGCGCAGCACCCGGTCGATCGCCAAGGAAGTTGGGGTCCAGCCGCGGATTGTCAGCCTTTGGCGGCATCGCTATGCCGACCATGGCCTTGAAGGGCTGCAAGACAAGCCGCGGCCTGGCAAGCAGCCGATCTATACGAAGACGACCGACAAGCGGATTCTGAAGCTGCTGGATAAGCCGCCACCGCAAGGGTTTGCGCGCTGGACCGGCCCCCTGCTGGCCGAGGCGCTGGGCGATGTCGATGTCCAATATGTCTGGCGGTTCCTGCGCAGCCACAAGATTGACCTGGTGGCTCGCAAGTCCTGGTGCGAGAGCAACGACCCGAACTTTACGGCCAAAGCCGCCGATGTTGTCGGCCTCTATGTCGCGCCGCCGGCGAAGGCCATTGTGCTGTGCGTGGACGAGAAGCCCTCGATCCAGGCTTTGGAGCGAGCGCAGGGTTATCTGAAGTTGCCCAATGGCCGCGCCTTAACCGGCCAAAGCCACGATTACAAGCGGCATGGCAC
>NZ_JAQZSD010000182.1:0-625 GCF_028674935.1 Lysinibacillus sp. CNPSo 3705
TTAATTTTCATACCTGCTTTTGTGCTTTTTTCAATTAACTCTTGAAGATATTTTCCATCGCTTTTTTCACCTGTTGTAATGACAGCTGCTGTAATAATTCGTTCATCACTCAACGCGATATGTGTCTTATACCCGAAGAAAGAAGATTCCGACGTCTTATACCCTTTTCCGCATCCGCATCAGAAGAGTAATTTAGATGTTCTTGGTAATCCTCTACGACTTCTTTTAAAACATTCAACTTTTCTTTGACAGATGGCATTTGTGCAATTTGTGGTTCCTTTTCAATGACTGAAATAACTTCCTGACAGTAAGTTAATTCATCCTTTACTTCGTTAGAAGTGGTTTTTACGGGGAATTTGTCTTTCATCGATTCGTCAATTTTGTAGACAGCTTTTCGAGCGTTTTTTGATTTCTCTTGTAAAAATTCTTTAGGCGTTATTTTTTGGCACAACAATATCGTAGATCGCCATATATGGACTTAAATGAAGGGTTTCTTGATTTGAAATCATCGGGGGCTCCACCTGCACATTAATTCTTTTATTATAAAGGAAAGCGTGACTAAAATAATAGTATGATACATTGCGTTGTTTGGAGAAGCATCGCTCGACTCCTGCGGGAAAGCGAG
>NZ_JAQZSD010000183.1:0-614 GCF_028674935.1 Lysinibacillus sp. CNPSo 3705
TTTATCGCTTGATGTGGGAAGTACCCAAGGGAAGATGGAGGTAGCACCTGAGGGAGAGTGGATTGCAGAGAACGCTTGGAAATACGGGTTTACTCTACGTTATCCAAAGGATAAAACGGACATAACGGGAATTATGAATGAACCATGGCATATCCGCTATGTTGGTTTACCGCATAGTGTGATTATGAAAGAAAAGAATTATGTTTTAGAGGAATATTTAGACTATCTAAAAGAAGAAAAACATATTTCTGCTACTATAAATGGTCAAAAATATGAGGTCTTATATTATCCTGTTACTGAAAATACCACTATTAATGTGCCAGCAAATCTTCGTTTTGAGGTATCAGGCAATAATACGGATGGTGTGATTGTGACAGTATTTCCTGATAGCGTGTAGAAACTTAAGTGTGGGTGCGGAATAAACTGAAAGAAATTAATGAACGGTATTACCACATGGCGAAAATAGGGATTAATAGTAAATATTATGTTTACAGGGATTATTATAATATAGGCAGATATCTTATAAGAAAATAAATTAGAATTTGGAGAATACTCTTTGAAAATTAAGGATAGTAAAAAAACAGAACACAACTATATTTTGTTAAATATAGGAT
>NZ_JAQZSD010000184.1:0-600 GCF_028674935.1 Lysinibacillus sp. CNPSo 3705
GATCTATATAGATAACGTTGAATACTCTGTCAATTTCAGACGTGTCATTCTTAATAGGTATTTCTTCCAAACTATCTAATTTATTCCCCCAATATAGTGTTGTCCCACCATATTCATTCTCTACTTCGTATTTACTAACTAATTTTATGTATATCCTATTTAATTCACTTGAGTCTCTTGCACCCTTCATTCGAGAAACCAACAGTTTTGAATCATCACTTGTCTCAAAATCTTCTATTCCTAAACACAATGTAATTTCAACATCTTCACTTGTGTCTCTCATATAAAAATCACTTTCTAATAATCTGTTCTTTCTTACCTCTCTATCTAAAACAAAACGAATTGCCGCCAAAAAATTACTCTTACCTATATCATTTAATCCAAATATTACATTTTGATTGGTTAAATCTACATTAATATGTTCAAATCCTCTAAAATGTTTGATTTCAATACTCTTAAATTCCATATTTGCAACTCCCTATATATATTTTCACCTATTCAAATTTACCAGTATTTATATTATATAATACTTTCATCCAACTAAAAGGGGAGATATCAATGAATAAAATCATTACTACTCATTCAAATATTATTTTAGTA
>NZ_JAQZSD010000185.1:0-589 GCF_028674935.1 Lysinibacillus sp. CNPSo 3705
CTAATAAATTTAGAAAAGACTTTTTCAAAATATAGAAATAAGATTTTTAACAAAAAAAACTTAAGTGCCTCAGATATTTCTATTTCAGATGTAATAAAAGGATTAACTAAAGATATAAATGAAGAAGTAGGAAAGATGGGGGTAGTTAAAGAATTTGAAACAAGTTTAACGAAATCCTATAAAGATTTAAAAAAAGAGGATTTACAAGTTACATTGAAATCGGAGATGTCCATAAAAGGTTATTTTAGTGATTTAATCCCATATATAAAAAAAGATGAAGATGATAATTTGTATCCTTCTTCAGGAGATGGAAGAAAGAAAATAATCACATACTCATTAATTAATTACTTCACTGAGAAATTTAATAAAAACAAGATTTCTATATATTTGATTGAAGAACCGGAAAATAGTTTACATAGATCGATGCAAATTGCATTGTCTAAGAAGTTATTCTCAAATGAAGCTTATAAATATTTCTTTTTAACAACACACTCCTCAGAGCTACTATATGAATTAGATGCAGCCTCTTTAATTAGAATATACTCAAAAGATAAGATTAAATGTTCATCATATATATATATAGTGGAAG
>NZ_JAQZSD010000186.1:0-551 GCF_028674935.1 Lysinibacillus sp. CNPSo 3705
CATCATCGAAAGACAGGAAAATTAAAAAGGAAATTTAAATTATTCCAGCCAGTTGATGAATCTCTCAATCACTTATCGGAACGTCTTGACTCTAATGAACGGCAAATTAAGCATGCAGAGCAATTACGTGAGGAATGGATAACAGGCCTATCCCATGATTTAAAGACACCGTTAAGCTCTATTTATGGTTATTCAACAATGCTAGCTTCGGAGGATTATGAGTGGACGAAGGAAGAAATGCGTGTCTTTGCAACTACGATGCAGGAGAAGGCAACGTACATGGATGCCCTTATAAAAGACTTAACCTATACGTACCAATTAAAAAATAGAGCGATCAAGCTTGAAAAAGTAATGATACCACTTAATGTGTGGTTACCTCAATTTGCAGATGAGCAAGTGTCTGTAAACGTATATGGAGATGTTATGTTGGAAGCGGACGAGCTTTTATTAAAGCGCATTTTAGATAATCTCATAACGAATGCTAAAAAATATACGCCTGACGGTACAAAGGTAAATGTAGAAGCGCAAAATATAGGACAGGAGATTATGCT
>NZ_JAQZSD010000187.1:0-524 GCF_028674935.1 Lysinibacillus sp. CNPSo 3705
GCTGCCTATGAAAAAGTAACAGATAAAGAAAAAAAGAAAATTAGGGCACAGGAAAATGTAACGGAAAGTCAAATCAATGCACAAATAGATAAACTTGTTCGTGAACGAATTACAAACGAAGAATTATTACAATTGACAGATAAGGACTTAGAAGTACTAGCAATCTACCGAGAGATGGCATCCGGATACAATTTATCACCGCAAATTATTAAGAGTGAAAATGTATCTGCCGATGAATTTGCGCGTGTCTCTGAGCGATTAACTCAATTAACAGGCGTTAACACAACAACTGACTGGAAGCGTTTGAAATTATCCTCACTCGCTATTTTAGGACGCACAACAGTACCAGCAAAAGGGATTCCAAAAGAAAAGCTAAATTATTATTTAGCTCGTGATTATTCACGAAATGACCGTGTTGGTGAAAGTTATATTGAAGCGCAATATGAAGATTTACTGCAAGGGCAAAAATCAGTCGTTAAAAATATTACGAATAAAAAAGGGCAGGTAGTCGATACGGTTACGAC
>NZ_JAQZSD010000188.1:0-504 GCF_028674935.1 Lysinibacillus sp. CNPSo 3705
AATGGAATTTAAAAAAGCTGCCGCCTGCAAAATACAGACAGCAGCTTCAAAAAGATGCCTAACCTTTTTTTAAATGTCCTTTACAAAGGGTACATTTTACTCTTACTCGTTCCTTTTTTACCCGTACGTGCTTTTCTTATCGCGAGATGGTCGGCCTTTCAAACAAACATTCCAGCATCTTTATTACTTTTCGTAGTCCTTGTGTAAGAATAGGATTCAACTTGGCCACAAGTGCGATTTTCTCTTCTTTAGTATATTCGATATTTGCCTTTTCAGTATATTATTTTTTGGCACAACAATATCGTAGATCGCCATATATGGACTTAAATGAAGGGTTTCTTGATTTGAAATCATCGGGGGCACCACCTGCACATTAATTCTTTTATTATAAAGGAAAGCGTGACTATTGCGTTGTTTGGAGAAGCATCGCTCGACTCCTGCGGGAAAGCGAGACAGACGAGACCCCGCACGAAGCGAAGCGTAGGAGGAGGCTCGGCGCTCGCC
>NZ_JAQZSD010000189.1:0-500 GCF_028674935.1 Lysinibacillus sp. CNPSo 3705
TGCTCGTCATTCCAGAGGAAAACGTAGTAGCAGTAAGAATGTTCAACCGTTATGGTTCATCTGATGGATACGATTATCTAAACGACATTCGGTCTTTTGGAGACACTGTTTATAAATGTTCCGTAAAAACAAACAGAAACCCATAATGGAAGGTGTTTCAGACGTCAGCCCCAAAAGTTGAGTATTATTATTAGACTTTGGTAAATTGAGGATTTTTTTATTTAAAATTTATTTGAAGCCTTAACATAACAAACATGTGCTTAATGCACCTGTACATCATAGCAATGATAATGGATAACAATTAGAAGAACCGATAAATAATCGCGAAACTCCATTTTGATCCATGTTTTTTCAAAATTCAAAATGGAGTTTTTGCATTTCCTAAACAATATAGGCTGAAGGTAATTTTTAATATTAAAGCTACATTCTTTTTTTATGAAGAAACCTAAAATTAAAATGAACGATTTAGTCATTTCAACAGTCTAATGAGTAGAAAGGAG
>NZ_JAQZSD010000190.1:0-488 GCF_028674935.1 Lysinibacillus sp. CNPSo 3705
TTTATACTTTAAATTTAATAAGATTTTTGCTCGAAAGTGATCGAAGCGTCGAAAGCCATATGCATTCCGTTTCATCGCTTTTGTTTTATTATTAATGCCCTTCCAAGAAGCCGTTGGAATAACCAAAACTAAAGCTATTTAAGATTTCTACTTGCCAGTTTTTAAATGTTTGAATTGCTTTTAAGAAAGCTGGTAATTTTGTCTCTTCTACCTTACGGTAAAAAACTTGTAATTGCTTCTTCACTTCTACGACATCATTCTTTGTCTTTGCCCAATCAAACCATTCACAATAGGCTTCCTTTAATTTATGAGCTACTTTTAATGTTTCAGACATTTCAGTATAGCGCTGTAAGTACCACTGTTGTTTCGGTGATAATTTAGATGCACGCTTATAAAACACATGACGCATACGTTTACACTTTGTGCGATTGTATTTGTCCCATTCTTTTTGTACTTGTCGGCGCACTTCATCCATTGCCCAATAGATA
>NZ_JAQZSD010000020.1:0-61786 GCF_028674935.1 Lysinibacillus sp. CNPSo 3705
ATATTATAGAACCTTATTAAAAAATAAAGATACTATTCTTAATATGTAAAAAAATTTGTAATTATATAATTCATTATTTTATAATTTTATGTCCTCAAGAATGAAGGCCCCTATAATTCACTATGATTGAAGAAATTATAGAACCAACAAAAAAGAGCTTTGTGGTTTCCCACAAAACTCTTTTTATTTTAACTAAAAATTAGTTATTATTTAATAGGTTCAACTTTAATGCTAGCAGAAGGATTTACTTCTTTGTCAGTAAGTTTAGATTTTATAGAAGAACCATTATTTAACTTGATACCAGTAATTGTAGTACCGGCCACAATTTCATTTTCAAGTTCTACTACAACTGATGTATTAGATACGCTTACTACTTTAACTGTAGCAGTCGAACCTGTAGTAACTTGTAAAAGATCACCAGATTTTACGTTAACTGCTGCTGAGAATGTAAACGTAATTTGTTGTTTTACTGCATCAGCATCTTTTTTACCATTAGCAGTTCTTTCAGGTGCGTTACCTACTTTATAAGTAAAGCTATCAGTATCTTTACCTGTTAATGTAATTTCTTTGTTAGCTAGATCTTTAACAGAAGCTTTTACACCTTTAACAGCAGTATCTTCATTAATTTTAGCTACTAAATCTTCTACTGATTTATATAAATCTTTATCTGTTCCGAATGCATTAGCACTATACTTGTAAGTTTTACCATTGATTGTAACATCTTCGCGATCAACGATAACGGAAGCAGTTGCAGCTGTTGTAGTAACTGAACCTTCTGCTTTTTTAGTGATTTGAGCATCAGTTAATTTTAATGCAGATGTAGTGTTTACTTCACCTGATGCACTTGATTCTTTATAGATTCGGATAGATTTCTTACCATCTTTATCTTCAGTGTATGTTACTTGTACACCAGTATTATAAGCTTTGATAATATCTACAAATGTAGATACACCATGAATTTCAGTGCCGTATAAATTGAAGAATTTAACATCCTTTAATTCAATTGGGTCTTTACCTTTAATTACGATATATTTATCGTTGATTTCAACTACATCACCAGTACTTTGATTACCAACATCTGATAATGAAGTGAATGTTGCAGTTGCTTCTTTTGAAGTGAATGCATAGTCTTTGTTATCAGTGTTAAGTGCAATACCGTTTGCAGTAACTTTTACTGACGTAGATTTTCCATCAACTGCTACTACTTTTAATTCAGGATTTGTGCCTTCATAAGTTACAGTAAGGTTACGGTTTGGTGAAACAATTTCATTTCCAACTTTCACATCATTAGCACCTGTGTTAAAGATTGTGTAAGTAACTTTTTTGATGCTAGTATTAGGCATTTTCTTGTTACTTTGGTTCACTAATTCAGCACGGAATGTAGCGATTTCGTTACCTTTGAACTCTTTTACAGCTTTATCATTAGCATTGTATGCTTTAATTGATGCACCATCAAGGTATGCATTTTGGAAGTAAGAGATTGGAGCAGTGGCTGTTGGCTCACCTTCATCTAGTCTACCTTGTTTAGCATTTGAAGTATTAATATCAATCCAAGCTACTGGAGTTGCATAATCGTTTTCTTTGTCAGAACCAATAACAAATTTTGCTTCACCTTTATCATTTGTTTTAACAGAGATTTGCTTCGCATTATTTTTACCATCAGCAGCTGTGTTTGGATAGTAAGTTTGTTTATCATCTTCATCAACTTCGATGAATTTAGCATCAGTATTTGTGCTAATTACACGGTCTAAATCTTCGTTGAACGCTACGTTCACGATTTCGTTTTTAGCTAATTTACCGTCTTTATCTTTAACAATGACTTTGTATTCACGGCCATTTTCTTTATAACGAGCTGCTACTTCGCCACCTTCACGAGTCATTTCGATAGTGTATTTAGCTTGTAGTGCACCGAAAGTTACTTTAGAAGCTGTTGTTTGTAAAGCAGATGCTTTGTAAACTTCAGCTTTTTCACCAGTTGCAGTATTAGGAGCAAATACTACTGGAGTTACAGCTGTGTTTGCACCTGAAACCGTGAATGTAGCTTCACCTTTAGAGTCAGTTGTGATTTTAGCAGCAGCTAAACCTGTATTGTTGCTTAATTGTAATGCAGCAACACCGTTAACAGTTGCGTTCTTTACTTTATCAGATGTAACATTCATGTTTTCAAGGAAACCTACATTGAATGTTTTGTTTGATTCTGGTAGACCAGTTTTAGGGTTTTTGTAAGTAACTTTGTAAGTTTTGTCAGCACCGTTGTTGATTGTATCACCAGTAGTTACTTCTTGAACTGATAGGATAGTGTCAACACCCCAGAATACATAACCAAGTGCGAATTTAGAACGGTCACCAGTTGCATAAGCAGTTACTTCATCAGTACCGTCTTTGTAACGAGTGTAAGAGTAAGATGCTACACCGTTTTCATCAGTTACTGCTTCACCAGTTAATGTTGGTGTAACGCCGTCGTTGTTGTTACCTGGTACGTAGAAAGTTACAGGGATACCAGCTTTAGATTGACCTTCAGCTACAGTAACTTGTGCTTTTACAGTTACTTGTTGGCCAAGCTTACCTTGGAATGCAGGAGCTACTAACTCAACTTTAGTTGGGTTTACAGCTGAGATACCTTTGAATTTACCGATTTCATCGCCAGCAAGAGATACTGTGTACTCTTTGTCAGCTGTTTGTGGTGCAGTAGTTAAAACAACAACTTTTTTGTTAGTTTGTTTTACAGCTGCATTTTTAACTTCTAGATCTTTGATTTCGAAGTTTAGAGCTTGTACGTTTTCAACTTCTTGGTCAAATGTGATTTCAACAGTTGTGCTGTTGATTGCTTTTACAGCAGCTTTTGCAGGAGCTGTAACTTCAAGTTTCATTGTACGATCTAAGAATGAAGCGAATTGAGCACGAGTAATTGTGTCATTTGGTTTGAATGCTTTACCTGGTAGTGTAGCTGCTTTTGTTAACTCAGCATACTCTAAAGCAGTGATTGCTTCACGTTGTTCAGTATTAAGACCGCCTAAGTCAGAGATTTCGCTAGTGAATTTAGCATCTTTGTACTCTTTAACTAGATCTACTTCTTTGATTTCTTTGATAGCACGAACTAAAACGATTGCCATTTGTTGACGTGCCATGTTTTGTGAGTAGTTTAAGTTGCCGTTTGCACCATTAAATGCGCCTGCTTCTTTAGCAAGTGCAGCATATTGCACTAATTCTTTATCGGCATTTGTTACTGGTAGATCGTTGAAGCGTTGTTTTGTATTCCAATCAGTTGGAATTTCATAACCTTCAGTTTCTAACCAGCGACCTAATAATTTAACCACTTGACCACGAGAAACAAATTGGTCTGGTTTGAATGTGCCATCTGGATATCCTTTGATGATACCAGCATCTACAAGATTGCTGATTGCATCTTTGTGCGAGTTAGTGTCTGTTACATCTGTGAAACTTGCTGCAGAAGCCACTGGTACGATAGCTGATGCTACTAATGTAGCTGTAGCAGCTGTTGCTACGAATTTTTTGTATTTCTTTGGTTG
This sequence comes from Lysinibacillus sp. CNPSo 3705, assembly GCF_028674935.1. Taxonomy (NCBI): domain Bacteria; kingdom Bacillati; phylum Bacillota; class Bacilli; order Caryophanales; family Bacillaceae; genus Lysinibacillus; species Lysinibacillus sp. CNPSo 3705. Next base: position 3,531 of record NZ_JAQZSD010000020.1, read on the forward strand.
GTTAGCCATAGAAAAATTTCCTCCTCTAAGTTCATAAAATATGTCTCTACTACAAATACATAGAAATGCAGTAAATAAACAACTACACATAAAAGTATAGTTGCATACCTAAAAGTTGTCAATCATATTTTGGGAAAGTTTCTAATTCATTTCCGGAAAAACATGGTCATACAACTCTCTTTTACCATTGTCATCTATTTAAGCTGATTTTTCAAGTATTATTACACATCTTTTCCAACAATAATTTGGTACACAAACCTTATATGTTCAATGTTTTTACATTAATAAACAATTTTAGGTACGCAACCCATTTTAGTTATTATTAAAATTGGTAATTCTTTTTGCTTCTATGGAAAATGTAAGAGAGCAAAAAAGAAGACGCTTCGATATTGTTCTGTGGGATTTTCGGATAATGCATCTATGTTTTAAGTGCAGAATTATATTTCTAGACACGAAAAAAGCTCAAGCATATAAATGCTTGAGCTTTTTTCGCTTGGGCTACCAACCGTTGTTTCCTTGCAGGGAATTCTATTTATTTCATAGAGGAAATTCCTATACAAATACAGTCTAACACTTTCAATTTAAAACGACAATACCAATTTTTAAAAATTATTACCGTTTCTGCCTTGCCACTTCCAATAAAAATAATGGCAGTGCAATTTGACGCTTGATACGCTTAGGTTCTTTCATTAATCGATAAAACCATTCAAGGCCAAATTTTTGGAAAATCTCTGGTGCACGTTTAACTGTACCCGCCAGCACATCGAATGATCCACCTACGCCTTGATAAATAGTTGGATGTAATTGATCGCGATTTGCATTAATCCAGTTTTCTTGCTTTGGACTGCCCATCGCTACAAAGAGTAGATCGGGCTGCGCTTCATTAATGCGATCAAGTACCTTCTGTTCGTCCTTTTCATAGCCGTCCTGTGTGCCGACTATTTTAATAGAAGGAAATAATGATTCTAGTTTTGCTTTGGCCGCATCTGCAACACCTGGTTTTCCTCCGTAAAGGAAAATAGGCTTGCCACGCTTTGCCGCTTCCTCGCAAAGCTTCATCATCATATCGACGCCTGTAACACGTTCACGAATTTGCCCTTTTTGAATTTTGGAAGCAAGAATAACACCGATGCCATCTGGAATTTGAAATTCCGCTTCGTTAAGCAGCTTCTTTAGAGCAGGGTCTTCTTTTGCCTTGATAATCTTTTCTGGATTGATGGCAACAACGAGCGCTTTTTGTTTTGTTTCAATACGCTCGAATGCCATCTCCATTAATTCATCGTAGCCTTCCGTATTGACATTGATGCCAAGTACTGTTTCTTTCATCGGTTTTTCGCATCTCCTAAAAGGTGGAACTGGAAGCCTGCTTCTTCCCATTTATCGCGTTTTAAGCAGTTTTTTGTATCAAAGACGATTTTTGATTTCGCTGTAATTTCTGCAGCGTCTAATGCTTTGAATTCATTATGATCCGTTAGGACAACGATGATATCTGCATCTTTTGTCGCTTCTTCTAAGCTTTGTGTTTGTGTAGCATGTTTGTTTTCTTTAATGTGTGGATCATATGAAATAACGTCTAATCCAAGATTTTGTAACTCGTCAATAACGATTGTAGATGGACTTTCACGCATGTCATCTACGTTACCTTTGAAGGCTAGTCCAAGAACAGCTACTTTGCCACCAGCAATTTTGTTTTGATTTAAGATTGCTTGTGTTTTTTGTGCTGTAAAGCTTGGCATACTATCATTTGTATTACGAGATAGGTGAATAATTTGGGCTGTCTCGCCACCTAGCTCAACTAGGAACCAAGGGTCAACCGCGATACAGTGACCACCTACACCAGGACCTGGGAAGTGAACATTTACACGTGGGTGATAGTTCGCAAATTTAATCGCTTCCCAAATGTTTACGTCTAACTTCTCCGCTAATTTTGCAAGCTCATTGGCGAACGCAATGTTTACATCACGATAAGTATTTTCCATTACTTTTACTAACTCAGCTGTAGTGGCATCTGTAAGGTGGATTGTACCATTCACAAATGTTTGATAAAGCTCTTTTGTCATTTGTGCAGACTTGTCATCAATCCCACCAACGATACGATCGTTGTTCACTAATTCTTCAAAAATACGACCAGGAATAACACGCTCTGGTGAATGTGCTACAAATAAATCTACACCAAATTCAAGATTTGCTTTGATTAACTCTGGTAGCATAATATGCTCTACAGTTTTCGGTGGTACTGTCGATTCAAGAATGACAAGGTCACCTTTTTTCAAAAATGGCACGATCGAAGCCGTAGCTTGACGCACATATTCTAAATTTGCTGTATTATCAGGATTAATTGGCGACGGAACAGCAACGATGAATACGTCCGCTTCCTGTGGTGTCGTTGACGCCGTTAAGAAACCTTCATCTACTGCTTTGTTCAAGCGCTCCTGTAATCCATTTTCTTCAATATGAAGTTTTTTCTCTTGAATACTTTTTACTGCTGCCGGGTTTACATCCACCCCATGTACTTTTATGCCGTGGTTGGCAAACATTACAGCCGTTGGTAAACCGATGTAGCCAAGTCCAACGACACAAATTGATTTAGTCATTCTCTATTCTTCCTTCCGTTTCAAAAACGAGTAGTCATTGTTATATGTTCTATAAATGCGTGATGCATTTTGTTCTGCATTATAGTATACATCTTTCCACTGAAAGTGTGAATCAATTTGTTACTTTGAAGCTGTTTTCTGTGTCCGATTAGCAAAAGTTTTGTCGGTTTGTGGCGCTTTTGGCACGTTTATCAGCGATTTTTTGAGTTTTATCAGCGATTATATTAGTTTTATCAGCGATGTTCAGGGGTTTATCAGCGATTATGCTGGTCTTATCAGCGATTTTCAGGAGTTTATCAGCGATTCATCTATAAACCAGACAATTTGTAACTCGAGTATTTATTAGATCCGCTTCGTGGTAATTGTAATTTTTGTAATAGACGTTTTGCTATATGCTCGCTTCCAATCATCAAAAAATCACGACATTCACGATTCGTTATCGTTTCGCCAATAAGCATATAATAGTCTTTTAGTGCCTGAATATGAGCATCGCGACACCGATGTTGACACATCTGGCAATGCCAACCTATTTTCAATTTCTCCATCCCAAACTCCTCACAGTTTTCACAATAAACACCACGCCGCAAAGCAGAGGCATCAATTTGATAGTATTGGCAAAGCGGAAATGGTGTCCTGTTCCGCAAATGTGACAAGATAAGGGTTTTGATTGCTATCATTGTTGCTGTCTCTTTGTTTTTCCCTAAATGTTGATGCAGAAATATTGGTAGCTCTTTTGCCATTAAAATCGGCAATCTTCCATCCTCTCGATGAATATTTACATTATTAAATGGGAAGACAACAGCCCCATAAATGGGTATAGAAATATGTTGGGTGTCTAAGAAATGTTTCATACCTTGAATATATTGTTCAAGTTGAATTTCAGGATGCGTAAAAACATGAACCTCACCCGATTCCGATGTACGAATGAGCTGGCGTGGGTCACTTTTAAAATGTACAGTTCCTCGAATATTTTTAATTTCTAATAGAATAATAGCGTTGGGGACAATGAGTAAAATATCAATTTGCATGGGAAAAACAGAGGGAAGTATAACATTGTGGAAAATGTGGCAATCGTTGAGCAGTGCTATTTGCTGTAGTTCCTTCATAACATATTGCTCACCAAAATCGCCTGCTTCTTTAATTTTAAGTTCCTGCTGAAGACTTTGATATTGTGGATGCGTGGGCTGCAACCGAGTCACAAGGGCTTGGAGTCCTTTTGTCAATGGAGATGGTGCAAAGGGTTTTACTAGCAATCTATTCTCTCCTTTTCTATTTGAATTTTAATTGGTTTATCAGCTAGTTTAGGATTCTTTCAGCGATTATAGCATGTCTATCAGCTGTTTTCACTTTTTATCAGCGATGTTCTCTTCTTTATCAGCGATTGTTTCATTCTTATCAGCGATATTCCCTTCTTTATCAGCGATTGTTTCATTCTTATCAGCGATGCTCTATTCTTTATCGATTACTTCGCTTTTATCGGCCATGCTCTTATCAGCGGTCCTCGCTTTTTTATCATCGATTTCTCACTTTTATCAACGGCTCCCACTTCTCTTTCAGCGATGGTCACCTTCTTATCATCGATCCTCTCTTTTTTATCAGCGATGATCCCTTTTCTATCATCGATCCTCTCTTCTTTATCAGCTTCCACTAAAAAAGGAATCTCCTTTAGTATCGGGGATTCCTTGTTGTTCCGCTTTCGAGTAGCTTTAGAATCGATTGTGCTTGTTGCATGTGCATTGCTAGTACATATTGGCTTGCTTGCATTAGGATTTGTGCTTTTACCATGTTCATCATTTCTTTTGCGATATCGGCATCGCGGATGCGGGATTCGGCATCTTGTAGGTTTTCTGCTGTGTTTACGTTTGCGTTATAGGCGTGCTCTAGGCGATTTTGGTAGGCGCCTAGTCTTGAGCGCTCGCTTGATACACGTTTTAAGGCCTCGTCCATTGTGGAAATCGTTTTGTTGGCGTCGTCTCGAGTTGCGATGGATGTCTTATCGTCCAAGCCAAGTGCTCCAGCACCCATATTGCCAATAAACAGCTCGATACTTTGGCCTGCGTTGGCACCTGCTTGAATTTTAATACCGTTTGTAGCATAATCCCCATTTAGTAATGTCTTTGTGTTAAATTCAGTGTCTTTCGAGATGCGTTGAATTTCTTTTTTTAGCTCCTGAAATTCCATATCAAGGTTCTCCCGATCACTATCTGTTAAAGTATCATTGCTCGCCTGAACTGCGAGCTCACGCATGCGTTGAATCATATCATGTACTTCATTTAGTGCACCCTCAGCTGTTTGGACGAGTGATATACCATCCTGAATATTTTTCGCTGCCATGTTCAAGCCACGTATTTGCGCACGCATTTTTTCGGAAATCGCAAGTCCCGCTGGATCATCCGCAGCACTATTAATGCGGTAGCCTGAAGAAATTCGAAGCATTGCCTTGTTCATTGCACCGTAGTGTTTATTCATATTATTTAAAATTGACAACCCCGTTGCTGACCATTTTCCAAGCATTATTTCACCACCCCTATTGTTGTTTATATCGGTCTATGTGAGATTCTTTTAAGTTTATTTTGGTAATGTATACTAATTTAATAGGTTCTATACATCAATAACTTTTAGTTCATTTTCATATTTTAGACTTTAGACCCAGCAATATATAAAAGCACCCGCTTTTCACATATGAAAAGTAGGTGCTTAATTGAAATACCGTGTATTCAATTTTCGAAACCTCCGAGTTGATGGTTCTTTTGTTGTAGAAGTTCAAAAAAGAGATCTTTATTATGATCTAGTAAAGCCTGATCTATTAAATTATCAATGTTTTGCTGCTCCAATTCTGTAATGAGCTGATCTACTTCGCCAACAGTCAATGAAGATACAAGTGGTAACTGAGGCTTTGGAGTAGCACTTTCAAGAATCGGTGCTAGATGCTCATGAACATTTGTAATTAATAATAATTGATATAATGGCAGCCGGATAAAACGATTCCCTTTCTGGAAAACAAATACCTCGGATATATTTTCAATTTGTTGTGTATTCAAGTTAATAATCATCTCTTTACCTTCAATAGGAATGAAATGGAAAATCTCATTCTCTTTTAAAATAGAGAAATATTGATAAGCAAACACTAGACGTAGTTTATCTCCAGTGATTTTTGTATAAAATGGCTTCATATATTGAACTTGCATCATCCTTATCCCTCCCTATTTATCTGATTATTCAGATTTTAACACAAATAAATTATCTTGTTAACTATCTTCTCCTCGATTTTTTTATTTCAAATCATTCAGCTTATCATGTACGCATTTTAATCGTATAATGGAAGGACAGTCTTTTTTTCTTATATTTACACATGCCCACTAGCTATACATTTTGAAAGGAGTGAGGTTATGGCATTGTCTATTGCCCAATTAGCTAAGGAACACCAAGAATTTATCCTTACCAAATTACAGGAAGCTGAACAGGCGTTACATCCTTCCTCTACTGAAGACGAAGAGCTAGTGCGTCGTGCTGTTTTTTCAGTGCGAAATAAATCAGTTGTCTTTGAACGTTTTAATGGAGCAAGTTCTACATTATATGCAAGCGTACAGGATGTCAGACCTGCTACTGTAGAAATTGATTTCGCTAAAGAGGAGCTGCACTGTAACTGTCCTCAGCTGAAATGGTGTAGACATCAGGTTGGCTCATTGCTTGCTCTTTATCAGTATTTTGATTCGGTGCAAAATTGGTCAAGTGCATGGCGCGCTCAAAAATCAGTGCAATTAAAATCATTAGCAGATGAACGAAGTCCAGAAAGCTGGAGATTGATGGTCGATGAAGTCATGAAACGTTTATTGCCACCTGGGCGAATTTTAGAAGGGTATGGCCTTTCAGCTATACGAACAGATGCATTGGAGCGACTTCAACGGCATATGCCTTTCGAGCGTGAGTGGCAGCCACTTTATAAGCTTTTTATGGAGCTATCGATCTTTAATACAATATGGCGTCATTTAAATGAAACAAAAGGACATTCTTTGGATTCTCCTTATATGAAATATTTTATTGATCAAAGTGTCCAATCATTCGAAAGTACATTGACGGAGCTAACGGGACGATCACGACTTTTTGCCACTGATCCATTTTATGATGCGATTCAGGAGTTAGTTCGGGAATTTTTATTGGAACGACAAGGATTATTTGCTGATCGACTACAAATATATATGCTACTTTGGGCAGTGCTTTTTTATGAAAAGCCTCGTCGTGAACAGGAATTAGCACTTATAAATAATCTTGGAAATCCTTCGCCTGAGATATCCTTGCAGTCATTGAAACTGCTATTTTATGTGCTGCTACAAAAAGAAAGTTTATTACAGGAAAGTATTGCACATATTGATGGACAACATATGCAAGACCTATTTGAGCTGGCTACTTTTGCAAAACGTGCTGGCGAATCACATGCACAGTCCATTATTTTACGTGCGATGCTACCATTTACCGAAGTCTTTTTACAGCAAACAGTGCCAGTTGTAAAACGTGCTCAATATGTAAGGCAATTTCAGCTTTTATACGAAGACATTCAGCTTACGGAAGAACAGGAAGTTACATTATATAGTGCATTTGGTGTTTATGGGCTTCAACCGTTTTCGTTCCTTCTTATTAAAAAAGAACGTTATCGTGAATGGGCAGCCCTCCATCAGTTAAATCTCTCCTCCCTTTCTTATTTAGAAATGTGTGGATTAAAAGATGTACTTCAGGTTGCGCCTGCAACAGTATTGCCCTTATATCATCTATATGCCATGGCTGAAATTACACAAAAATCACGTATGAACTATAAGCAGGCTGTACGAATCTGGAAAAGTATGCGCAGTGCCGCAAAGCGTGCTGGTAAAACTGCTTATTTTGAGACCTATATGCAAACAATTCGCGCAGAGTATAAACGACTTCGTGCATTACAAGAAGAAATTGAGAAAGGAAACTTAGTATGATGACTATAAATGCTCCTTCCCCGTTTTCAAAAAAGCAACAGCTTCGTATTCATGCAGCACAGGAAGGATATTTTACGTTACAGGGATATACTGCTGACGGTGTAGCAATAGAAGCAGACTCACTCATTTCTTCATTATTTTTTAACTATGAAGCGAATGTCTATGGTTTATTAACCAATCGCTCAGAACGTACGATTGAAGTTTCAACCTCTGAGCTCCTTGATATTTTTTCACGGCGCTATCTGCATCCTTTTATTGACTGGCAAGGTACGGATACAGCAAGTCAGGTATGGCTAGAAAAAGTGTCTGCTTTACAAACGTATTGGCAAGAGCCCTCGCTCTGGTCACACGCAGTGATTGCAGATGATTTTTCTACACTAACATTCCCTATAGAAGGTGAAGATACAGCTTTATTAGAAACGGCAGTGCAGCAAAAACTAGCTCAAGCAGGTCTAATACTGTCTGATTTACCAAAGCTAATGCCATTTTTCTTGCGTGGTGGTTGGCCACTAGAGCAGGAACGACAGGCAGGTGCAGTTACTGTCTCCCTACGCTTAGGTGAGCCTGAGGAAGATTCAGATGTTTGGCTTTTAGAAACCGTACTAAGTACGCCTACAGCCAAAAACTACTGGACGCCAGCTATGCGAAAGCAGTCACTACCAATTGCTGATGCTCTACCGACGAAATGGCAAATGTATGCTGATGCTATTGAACAGCAACAAGGACAAATTGTAGATCTTCTTTCTATTGAAGATTTACGTAGCGATATTTTCATCCGTATTATGCTTGACGATTTACAAGTTCGAACATTTTTACGTGAAGATTTAGCAAGATTACAAGCACTCGGCTTTGATGTTGTACTACCGGCTTGGCTAAAGGATTTAAAACAGTCAAAAATGCGTGTTCGCGTAAGTACTGGCAATGTAGCGACAAAGAAGGTTGCTGGACTAGATGATATTTTAACGTTCAAATGGCAGTTTTCTATGAATGGACAGTCCATTTCACCTGAGCAATTTAAAAAGCTTGTAGATGAGAAACGCGAATTCATTCGTATTGGTACAGAATGGTTCCGAGTCAATGCGAACTGGATGCAAGAAATGCGTGCATTGATGGAGCAAGCAGAAGATGAAAGCTGGACCGTTCGTGAATTGCTATTCCGCGAGCTACCAGAGGATTTATCCTTACCTCTTGAAGAAGAGGATGCCGATGATGCAATGAGAGATGACCCGATTTTTGCATTTGAATTGCAAAAATCACTTAAATCCTATATGGAGCAGCTTCAGGAGAAAAAAGGACTCCCTACTGTCCAGGTTCCTACATCTTTGCAGGCAGAATTACGTCCTTATCAGCATGAGGGCTTTGAATGGCTTGTCTTTATGCGAGAACAAGGCTTTGGTGCATGCCTAGCTGATGATATGGGTCTTGGTAAAACGGTTCAGCTTATTTCGTATTTACTTCATCTTTATGAAACAACTGAGGATACAAAACCGTCCATCATTATTTGCCCTACGTCTGTGCTAGGCAACTGGCAAAAGGAACTTGCTCGTTTTGCTCCTTCCTTGAGTGTGCATACGCATTATCAGGCGAATCGAGCAAAGGAGGCCGCTTTTAAAGAGCTAGTAGGAAGAGAAAAACCACATGTGATTTTATCTACCTATGGCACGGTATCACAGGATGCTGAGTTTTTACAGGAAGTAGAATGGGCAACCGTTGTGCTAGACGAGGCTCAAAATATTAAAAATATGCAAACGCTACAATCAAGGGCTATTCGTAAATTACAAGGGACGCATCATATTGCTTTAACGGGTACGCCAGTAGAAAATCGTTTGTCGGAGCTATGGGCAATTTTTGACTTTATCCATAAGGGCTATTTAGGTAGCTTCGGTCGCTTTAATGAAGAATTTATTTTACCGATAGAACGAGATGAGTCGGAGTCACATAAACAGAAGTTACGTGCAAAAATTCAAGCATTTTTACTTCGTCGTACAAAGCGTGACCCACACTTACAGCTTAACTTACCAGATAAACAAGAGTCTCATGAATACTGCCCATTAACAACTGAGCAAGCATCTCTATACGAAGGATATATATTAGAGACGCTCGATCAGCTGGAGCAATTAACAGGCTTTCAAAAGAAGGGACGCGTCTTAAAGATGCTCAGTAAGTTAAAGCAATTATGTAATCATCCTGCCTTGTATTTAAAAGAACCTTTCGAGGATGCCGAATCAATGCTTAATCGTTCTACAAAATTAGAACGTATCGTGCAAATGGCTACAGAAATCGTGGACAATGGCGAGCAGTGCCTCATTTTCACACAATATATTGGAATGGGGCAATTACTACAGCATTGTTTTAGTGAACTATATAATATTGATGCACCTTTCTTAACAGGTGCAATGCCTAAGCAGCAGCGTGACCGCTTAGTAGAAACTTTCCAGGCAGGAGATTTTCCCATATTTATCCTTTCCTTAAAAGCGGGTGGAACAGGGCTTAATTTAACAGCTGCAAATCATGTATTACATGCAGATCGCTGGTGGAATCCTGCCGTTGAAAATCAAGCGACAGACCGTGCATATCGAATTGGTCAAACACAATTTGTACAAGTGCATAAGTTTGTTACTATTGGTACTATCGAAGAGAAAATTGATAAAATGCTAGCCCAAAAATCTGCACTATCAGAAGAACTAATTCAATCAAGCCAGTGGTTAACTGAATTAGCAGATGACGAACTTCGGGATTTAATGAAACTCGATTTTTAAAGATGTGAGATGCGCCAAGAGCACAACGTTCTTGGCGCTCTTTTATTTCAGTGGATCTTCTGTTACTTCTTCCCCTACTTACTTCATATATATATTTAGTTGTGTGTAATATGCTCATTGCTGTGCGGTCTTCAGCAATGAACTTCGTTATGAAATGTAGACATCATCATCCTTTCTAAATTGATTACGGCGCAAGAATAGAAGGAGAATGGCGGATCAGACAATTGTCCCTTGCCCCGTATGTAACAATTAAAGCTCTATATTGCTGGCAATTGTACTTCTGCCTCAGGTAGCACAAAATCCTTTAAGCCTTCCTGCTCATCTGGTGGCTTTGGAGGCACAATTGCCCCGTCGCTATCCCTTGGCTTAAGCCGATAAAATCGGACATCTTCTACGACTACTTCTGTTATAAAAACCTTTGTGCTTTCTTCATTTAAAAATGATCTTGATTGAATTCGACCATTCACTCCAATTAATGAGCCTTTTCCGCAATATTTGACGATATGCTCTGCAAGCCTTCCCCATACTGTACAGAGAATAAAGTCAGCATCCACTTCCCCACGACTGTTTTTGTAATTGCGATTAATGGCTACAGTAAAATGTGCTTGCACTCGATTTCCAGATAAGTGTCGTAACACTGGATCCTTTGTTAACCTTCCGACCAGTCCGACTTGGTTCATTGATTCACCTCCTTTGCTTTTGATTGCTCTCATCTTACAAAAATTCATCCAACATTGGCAAAAGTCGATTTTTATCATTTCCCTTAGTTTTTAATCATAAATTGGATATATTGAGCTTTTTACTTTTCATGTAATGCAAGATTTTTTGGGCAGAATGCTTTTCGCTCTAAAAGCAAATGCTAATTGTTGAAATATGCAATTTCGCTGTTTTTGCAGAATGTATCATCAGTGATGCCTCGGCATAATCGCAGTAAACATTTGCGGCTGTCGCTTCGATTTCGTATAGATATACAATGTGTTCGGAATCGGCTGTGTGCTTTGGCGTGACGAAAACGCAGAGTTAACGTCGGCCATTTCGGTAATGCCACGTGAGCTCCTCTATTTCAGCGGATGTTGAAAAGTAACTTAATACCGCTTCACCTCATCCCTTATAGAGATGGGATACATCTGTACCTGTCCGGAATGAAGTAAAACAGAGCTAATTGAATATGTTATACTAAAAAGGATGACCGACTTAGGAGGATTTTACATAATGAAAACATTTAAGATGCTTTCCTTTGACCTTGTCACAAAAGACGGCATGCAACCTTTCCCTTTAGTCGATGGTATTATTATTAACCAGGAGAATAGCCATCAATCTTGGATTCTCGAGCTGTTTATGGACCGGCAATATCGTGCTATTTTCGATGAACTTTTAGCTAATGCTACTGTCTTTAATGTACGTGCTGTTATTTCATTTCCAGATAATGAGCCTGCTCCTTTCCAGGTTGTCGTACATACAGTTCAAGAAATCGGCGAGCACATCTCTGTCCTTTTAAAAGGGACACTAAAGACAAAACGCTCGAAATATGCTGAGCAATTACTAGCCGAATTACTAGTTGAGGGAGTTACGTTAGATAAGCTATTGGACCGCTTCTCACACGGTATGAAAGAACGACCAAAACTCAAAAATGATTGATCTCGATTTAACGATGCATTATTTGCATCGTTATTTTTTTATTGGACAGTTAGAGATTTTAAGGTACAATACGATGTAAAATTTATAGGAGGTAACTACACTTGACTATTGCTGTTAGGGAAAAGCCATTAAAATTATCGTGGCTTGAGGCTTTAAAGAGGCGGTTATTCGAAGAGGACCCTGATTTTAGCTATTATAATGAGCAATTTCGAAGATTCGATGCTGGCTTTGCTGGTGAAAGGAGGGTTGACCGTGAATGGCTTGAATTAGTATGTCCCTATACTTTTTTAGTGTTACATAATTTAATTCTGATGAATTCTGCTCAGCATTCACATCAACTCGATACGCTTTTCATTTGCAGTAATTTTGTGCTAGTTGTTGAAATAAAAAATATTACCGGACGTCTTGATTTTGACGACATTACACATCAATGTATTCGAACGAAGCCAGATGGAACTGTCGAAGGATTTCCCAATGCAATTACTCAGATCCAGCGACATATGCAATTTCTTAAAGTTATTTCCAAAAACTATTCTCTCCCCATTGAGGGTGCGGTTATCATCGCCAACCCCACTGCGATTATTGCCAGTCATCCAAATACAATTCCGATTTTCCATGTTTCAGGACTTCAAAAACATCTTCATTCCCTTTTTAAAAAATATACACAACCCATTTTAAGCGATGAACAGTTAACTCAAATAGCTCAACAACTCCTTTGCAGACATCAGCCACCGAAAATTACGGCTTTTATTGATTCCTCAAGATATCGCCAAGGTGTACTTTGTCCGCAATGCCAATACAAATCTCAAATGCACTATGCTCGCGGGATTTGGAAATGTTCGTACTGTCAATTTGCAAGCGAAGAAATTTTTGCTGAAGCATTACAAGATTATCGATACTTAGTTGGATCAACAATCACCAATAAACAGTTACGTGAATTTTTCAGTATTCATTCCAGTGATGCTGCAAATCGTTTACTTAGAAAATTTCAATTTCCCTATACAGGTTCTTATAAAAATCGTGTTTACCAATTACCCGAAAATTTAGTGGAATATATGAAGCCATTTTTCCGCTCTTCCTGAGGATATTTAATGGGTTGGTTCGTTACCTTCGCGAGGGGGATTCACTCACTTCGCGGGTATTTACCTCTCTTCCGCGAGTATTTACTTCTCTTCCGCGGGTATTTACCTCTCTTCCGCGGGTATTCACTCTCTCTTCGCGGTGTTCACTTCTCTTCCGCGGGTATTCACTTCTCTTCGCAAGTATTCACTTCTCCCCCGCAAATATTGTGGATATTGCCCTCTTCCATTCGTGTATTTTCTCCCACACAAAATGAAAAAAAGAGTGTTCCATTGGATGGAAACACTCTTTTTTATATTATCGCGTTACTTTTTCTTCAACGACCTTTTCTTTAACAACACCGTTTGCATTTGGTACATTGTTATAGCCATTTGTACTATTTAAATCAGCATTTGTACCTGGTGTTGTTGTACCTGGTACTGTTGTTGTACCTGGTGTTGTTGTACCTGGAGTTGTAGTTCTTGGACCAGTAGTACCTGGTGTTGTAGCTTCAGGTAGAACAGTGTTACGGTGAACACCATTAACGTCACGATTGTAAACGTCATTTCTTTCTTCTACTTTCTCAACACCTCGGCGAACGTCGTGTTTAACATTCTCCACTGGTCTTGTTTCAACAGCTCTGTTTCCCCAGTTACAACCTCCAAGGAATAAAGCAGCAAGAATAATTGCCAAAAATGACATTCTCCACATAGAAAAATCCTCCTTTCTCGATGCTATGTCAACAAATACAATGTGTGTGTATTTGTGATCCTACATAGATTGCCCGGGAAAGGAGGGAACTATCCGATTTTTTTACAAACTATTTTTGTTTTTCTTTTAACAGTTGTTCAACGTATGCTGCTTCTGCTTTACAGTTGTAGCTATAATTTGTACCTAGCTCTTTTTGCATGGCATCGATTGTTTCAATTTGCTTCGCTGTTGGTTCTTCATTTAAAATTTTTGCAATTACTTCATCAATTTTTTGCGCCATCTCTTCATGGAATTCAGTACTCATCAAAACATCTGCTGGGATTTTTTCGATCCATGCGGCATTTTCTTGAAAATAAGTTTGCCAGCTAGCAATAAAGTCTTCCATAGAAAAACGCTCTTCTTTCCAATCAATACTTGCTAAGTATGATTCAAAAGATGTTGAAATCGAACGCGTAATGCTAATTTTAACACCTGAAGACAATTCCTTATACATCAATATAATCCTCCTACGTTTTAAAAACAAAACTAAAATTACATGTATTTCAATTTACAATCACATATACGCCATTGCATTTTTATAAAACATTTCAATAATCGTGATATTTTTATCTGCATTCACGTCACTAAAAGTACTGAATGTCATAAACTATTAAAAAGATTAACAATAAAGACATTATTCGACATCATTATTTTATATCTTTTAGCCTATAATTGCAAATTAAGCCTGTTTTGGCTGTTCTGGCCCAATAGCAAATAAAATATCCGCTTCACATACTAGTTCCCCATCGACTGTAGCCACACCATGACCTTTGCCCATTGCTCCACGTAGTTTCACGAACTCTACTTCTAATCGTAGTTGATCTCCCGGTACTACTTGACGCTTGAAACGACAATTATCAATACCTGTCAAGAAAGCTAGACGACCTTTGAATTCATCTGCATTTAATAATGCTACACCACCAACTTGTGCTAGCGCCTCTACAATTAAAACCCCAGGCATTACTGGATAGCCAGGGAAATGCCCATTAAAAAAGTCTTCGTTCATAGAGACATTTTTTAAACCAACTGCACGCTTGCCTTCTTCTAATTCAACGATACGATCAACGAATAAAAAAGGATAACGATGCGGTAAAATTGCTTGAATTTGTTCTGCAGTTAACATTTTCTTTTCCCCCTTAATAATAATTTCACCTTGGCGCAATGCGTTGAATAGAATCCGTGACATCCGCCGGAGGCTACATCTTTATTCATTAGGTGTTGGACATCTAATGTATGAAGATATTTTATGTAAACACAAAGTATGGTAAAGAATAATTTTATTCTTTACCATTCATAATATCAAATATATGCTGCCATGTTTCTGGTTTAAAAACGTCCATGGCTTTACCTTGTCCAATTACACTATAGCCAAACATTGCACCTACAACTGCGGCAATAACAACTAAGATGATAATAAGTACAACGCGAAGCCAAATCGGAATCAGCCGTATTTGCACCCAGCGAACCTCTCGTTGCTCTCCATTTGAGCGGTGTTCCTTCTCTTCTGGTGGCGTATCGGTTTCTTTTGTTTGCATAGAACCTCGACTTGAATCGTTTGTCATAGATTGTACTCCTCTTCATTACTTACTAAACAGTAATAACGGATTTACTATCGAATACCATTAATGAGCCCAAGCATTTGGTCAGCTAAAGTTACCGCTCTCGCATTAAATTGATAAGAACGCTGTGTCTGAATTAAATCCGTCATTTCTTTTGAAAGATTTACATTCGACATTTCCAGCGAACCGTTCTGCATGCCAATTTGCTGACGATTTGCTCCTCGTAATTCAGTGACAACTTCAGCTTGTGTATATCCAAGCTGAGCTAGGTTATTCGGCAATCCAACATAGGCGCCAGAAACCTTCTCCATTAGCTGTGGCTTTTGGAACTCTGTCACTGCTACATCAGTACGAATAACATCTCCATTAGGATATGATGCCTCTAATACGCCCCCATCACGAATCGCAAAACTTTTTACATTATCCGGTAATGTAATAGCTTGTCCTGTTGAGTTTGCCAATGGATATCCATCTGCAGTTACAACCATTACTGTTCCATTATTTAATGGTGATAAATAAAAGTCACCTTGACGAGTATACACTGTTTTTGTGCCATTTTCACCATCTGGCATTAAAATATTGAAATATTGCTTTGGTTTTGTAAAGGCTAAATCAAGGTCACGATTTGTTGTTTGTAGAGAGCCTTGCTTTTGATTTGATTGAATTTGTCCAAGCATAGCACCTGATCCATAACGGATGCCAACAGGTGATTGTCGGTCAGCTCGGTCTAGCTTGTCATTATTATATTGCTGATAAAGCAATTCATTAAATGTAGCTTCCTGTGATTTATAGCCGAGAGTGCTGCTATTGGCAATGTTATTACTTATAGTATCTAGTCTATTTTGTAATTGCCCCATTGTATTTGTTGCAGTCATCATTGTACGTAACATGTTCAAACGCCTCCAGTTTGCCTATTATACTTTCCCGATTTCATTTGCAGCCTTTTCCATACTCCGATCGTAAGCCTGTAACACTTTTTGGTTAGCTTCGAAAGCGCGATATGCTGTCATTAAATCAGTCATTGTACGACTAGAGTCTACGTTTGAGCCCTCTAGATAATTTTGACGCAGTGTAAAGGCTACACCATTGGCACCGTAAGCTGTCGGTAAGTTTTCACCATTTTCTGTTCGAATTAAACCATTATCCTGCTTACGTAGCATGTTCGGATTCGCTGAAAATGATACTCCAACACGAGCTACTTGCTGATTATTAACATAAATTGCCCCGTTCTCATCTAGACGAAAATCATCATTCGGTAGCTGGATGCGTTGACCTCTATCTGATAGCACATACAGTCCCTGTGGATTTACTAAATAGCCTTGGCCATCTAATGTAAAATTCCCGTTGCGTGTATATGCTTCGCCCCCATCTGGATGTGCTAAACGGAAGAATATAGATCCAGAAGTGCCGTCTTCATTTTGCGGTAAGTTTCCATCGATCAAAGCCATATCTGTCGTGAAATCAGTGCTATAGATTTGGCCTTGTATGTAATTTGGTAATGTTTCTTGCATATAAATTCCTGTATTTAATGCGCCAACTTGGCTCATATATTGAGAGCCTGCTTGCTGGTTAGCAGGTGCATTCGTTTTTCCTACACTTGACATGAGCATGTCAGGAAATGAGCGGATTGTTGATTGGTCTGCTTTAAATCCAGGTGTATTTGCATTTGATAAATTGTTGGTAAGTAATTCTGTTCGTCTTTGTTGTGCAATCATACCAGTTGCAACTGTATAAAACCCTTTAAACAAAGGAATCACCTCATTAAATTTTTATAAGGATGCGGGTACTCGATCAATGTTTTCAAGCATAATGCCTGTACCAATTGCTACACAATCCATAGGTTGATCTGCAATGAACACAGGTACTTTTAGCTCTTCGATTAATAGCTGGTCCATACCATGTAATAATGCACCACCGCCAGTAATAATAACCCCACGATCAATTATATCTGCTG
This sequence comes from Lysinibacillus sp. CNPSo 3705, assembly GCF_028674935.1. Classification (NCBI taxonomy): domain Bacteria; kingdom Bacillati; phylum Bacillota; class Bacilli; order Caryophanales; family Bacillaceae; genus Lysinibacillus; species Lysinibacillus sp. CNPSo 3705. The sequence goes on from NZ_JAQZSD010000020.1 coordinate 20,808, forward strand.
ATAGCTCTGGTGGTGTTTTTTCTAATACATTTTTTGCAGATTGAACAATCATCGCAACCGATTCATGTAATGCACGTTCAATCTCCTCTGAGTGAATCGTTATTGTACGTGGTAGACCTGTCACCATATCTCGACCACGAATGTCCATCGAATCATTTCGGCTACCTTTAAAGACTGTACCAATTGTAATTTTTATAGCTTCTGCAGTACGTTCACCTATTAGCAATTTATATTCTTTTTTAATATATTGTAAAATATCATTATCAAAAATATCTCCTGCCACTTTAATGGATTCACTCGTTACAATATCACCCATTGATAGGACTGCAATATCAGTAGTCCCGCCGCCAATATCAACTACCATATTGCCGCTAGGTTGGAATATGTCCATACCTGCTCCAATAGCTGCAACTTTTGGTTCTTCTTCTAGGTATACTTTTTTGCCACCTGATTTTTCTGCAGCTTCACGAATCGCTTTTTGTTCAACACTAGTAATGTTTGTTGGACAGCAAATTAAAATACGTGGCTTAGCTAAAAATCCTTTGACGTTTAATTTGTTGATGAAATGTTTTAGCATCGCTTCTGTAACATCAAAATCTGCAATGACACCATCTCGTAGTGGACGAATTGCCGTAATATTACCCGGTGTACGCCCTACCATTTGGCGAGCCTCTTCTCCCACCGCTAACACTTTATTTGTTTTTTTATCAATCGCCACAACTGATGGTTCATTTAAGACGATTCCTTTGCCTTTAACGTGAATTAATACGTTCGCAGTTCCTAAGTCAATGCCTATATCTTTCGAAAACATTTTATAATTTCTCCTTCCCGCCATTTCCAACTACATAACGTTCATTTTTATCTGTTTATCTAGAATATTTTATCATATCCGACTGGTAATTACACCTAATTTTAGTTAACCGAACTGCATTCTTTCAATTATATGAACACTTCTTGAAAAGAAGAAATCGTTTCAGCACTTTTTTGACTCATCGCCAATCATGCAATTGTTTTCCGTTCCGACTGGGCGCTTTGTTGTTGCTGACGCTTCGTTACACTACGCTTTCGCACAGTTAAAACATTTGTTGCTGTCGCTTCGTTACACTACGCTTTCGCACAGTTAAAACATTTGTTACTGTCGCTTCGTTACACTCGCTTTCGCACAGTTAAAACATTTGTTGCTGTCGCTTCGTTACACTCGCTTTCGCACAGTTAAAACATTTGTTGCTGTCGCTTCGTTACACTCGCTTTCGCACAGTTAAAACATTTTTGTTGCTGCCGCTTCGTTACACTGCGCTTTCCACAATATTTATCCCAATTTGCTAAGTCGATTTTGTAAGGAAGCTTGTCCTTTGCATCAAAAAAAGAACGAATCAATCTTGACTCGTTCTTTCCTTCCACTTGTTTTTCGTTGCCTCTCCTCCACGAATATGACGTACGGCCTTATGGTAGGCGAGTATTTCCTTTACTTGCTCAGCTAATCCTTCATGAATTGTTGGCAGTCGCTCTGTTAAATCTTTGTGCACCGTACTTTTTGAATAACCTGTCATTTTCGCGAGGACACGCACAGTTTCACGCGTCTCAATCAATAATTCACCGAGGCGTATGCAGCGCTTCCGAATGTGCTCGTGCACGTTCTTCGTCCTTTCCACACAATTTCACAAATGGCATCAGATGCACGTCTGCGCATTTCTTCACCTTATGTGAGGACAAAGCTATTCAGAACACGTTTTACATTTTCACGATAAAATACCGATTTTTTATGCATTTTTTAGTATTCATTTCTTTCAATGTAAAATTATCATTTACTATAGTTAAAATCTACGAATTCTCCTATCATCAATTATGCTACTGCTGAAAAATGACTTAAACTAGCAGAAGCCTCCCACCTATAAAGGTGAGAGACTTCAATTAAAAGGCTAGTAATTTTTTCGGATTCACATATTTTCCGTTTTCTAGTACTTCAAAATGCAAGTTAACGCCAGCTGTTTGGTTCCACTCATTGTCAGTCGCTTTTCCAAGTAATTGACCTTGTGTTACCTCATCGCCTTCCTTGACAGCAATGTCTTTTACAGAGCTATAATGTGTTTCCTTACCATCTGCATGCTCAATAACAATTTTATTGCCTGTAAATGCATCAAGTTTTACTTGTTTTACTTTACCACTTAGAGCAGCAAGTACTTCAAATTCTTCACCATTCATAGCAAGAGTAATACCGGAAGATGTCGTAAATGTTTGATTAAATACCATTAGTGCTTTTTCACGCGACTCTGCATTAGCTTCTACTTCATAAAACTCTTGTGAAACTTGCATCTTACTAAGATTCGCTTCTTTGAACGGGTACTTCATTGTTTCTGTTTTTGCATTTGTTTCAACTACAGGACCTGAATCTACTTCAGCTACGTTTGGTGACGGAGCTTCTTCTACTTTGGATACAAGACTATTGTAACCAAGTAGCAAACCTGCTAGCATTAGAGCACCACCAGCGTAAACTGCTGGCCAAAACCATGGTTTCTTCTGTAATTGAACTTTTTCATCTTGATTTTGAGAAGTTTTACTATTTTTATCCTCTCTCATTTTCATCACCTCTAGTGGCAGTGTGAACAACTAGAAGTTATTTTAAACATGCATCTATCTTTTTTATTTCAATATCTTGATAATAATAGTGTAAAATTTCGTCAGCAGTTTTCCCATCGCTTGCCATAGCCTCTGCTCCATATTGACTCATTCCTACCCCATGCCCGTATCCTTTCGTGCTTACTTGCACTTTTCCAGCTGCAGAATTATAGGCAATTTTAAAATCCGTTGATGGTATTTCTAAAAGTGTTCGCACTTCTCGTCCTGACCACACATTCTTACCTAACTGCATGCGCTCAACACGTCCTGACTCATTTACAAATAACTGTACACGGTTGAAGTCACTTACCTGCCATTTCACAGGCCACAGTGCATTCCATTCAGCTAATGTCCATTCTTTCATCGCTGAAAACTTTGGGGATGATAAATCAGATTTACTCTTAACACTTTGTAAATAAGGGACATCATTACCACTAAAATCGTAGGCGCTTTCTGTTTTTCCATTGCTCGTAGAATGAAACATTGCCGTAATTAATTCATTATTATATAGAAGAACCTGTCCTTTCGTTTCATTAATAGCCTCGACAATTTTCTTTTCATTCCCCGGGAAATTGCTAGTCCAATTCTCTTTTCTTTGCTCCTTATTGTAAAAAACTTGTCTAGCAACAGTAGGAGCGATAGCTATTTTACCGTAATTTGTCGATTTCAACGCGTAAGTCCGTGCTGCAATAGCTTGTGCCTTTAAAGCTTCTTTTTTAAATGAAACAGGCATTTCTGCAGCTACCACACCAGTTACGTAAGTTTCTAAAGGGATTTTCTCCTGTTGTCCCTCCACTTCTATGAATATTTCACAAGCTTGCTCTGTTGTTGCAGGCGAATCCTTAACCTTAAGTCTCTCACCAAATGCCACAGGAAGCATATATAATGCTCCAATCAAACAAATTATGCCTATACTCATTATCCATTTTTTCATAAGGAATAATATGCTAGAATTCTTCAAAATATGTGACCGTTGGTGAAGGGAACTTCAATATAGGATGGTAAACAGACTGAGGGCCGTATGTATAAAGGATGCTGAAAAGAACGTATTTCCATTATATAAGACGATGTATTAAAACGTATGCCATGCTATTAGTTGATTGGAGTGGAGGCTGAGCGGCTCCTTTGGAATTAGCAATAGAGGAACGAAGGCTAAAAGCATTACATCCTGTGATAACGCCTTCGTGACCAACATTGTGTTGGCCCGAGACTCTGCAGCGCAGCGGATGTTTTCTGTATCGAAAGCGTAGTGTTAACGTAGCTACAGCACCAAAAGCAGCTCATCGGACGCCCCTAGGAAGCTCTGCTCTGTGCAAAAGCGAAGCGACAGCAACAAATGTTTTTACTGTGCGAAAGCGCAGTGTAACGAAGCGTCAGCAACAAATGTATTACCTGTGCGAAAGCGTAGTGAAACGAAGCGACAGCAACAACAAAGCGCCCAGCCGGAACGGAAATCAACCTCACGTTATGAGGATAACCAATTATAAAACTCTCCCCAGCTTGGATTAAACTAAAAAGAAAAAACCCTCTGCGCGTAAGCAAAGGGTTTATAAATTGATTTATTTTGTTGGTAATTCAACTGTTGCTTTCTCTTTAACGATAACTTCCTCAACTGGTACACGTTCAATTTGTGCGCCAAGTGTAGCCAGCTTGCCATGGAAATCGACATAACCGCGATCTAAATGATGAAGCTTTGTCACTCTAGTCACACCTTCAGATACAAGACCTGCTAAAATTAGTGCAGCCGCAGCTCGTAAATCAGTAGCCATTACTTCAGCACCCTGAAGATTTACAGGCCCTTCAATAAACACAGAACGTCCTTCTATTTTAGCACCGGCATTCATGCGACGGAACTCCTCAACATGCATAAAACGATTTTCAAATACCGTTTCCGTAATAATACTCGTACCTTCAGCAGTTAACATTAAGGCCATCATTTGAGATTGCATATCTGTCGGGAAGCCTGGATGTGGCATAGTTTTAATATCAACAGCTTTTAATGTTTTAGGAGCACGTACACGTATTCCTTCATCAAGCTCAGTTATTTCTACACCCATTTCACGCATCTTTGCAATTAATGCTGTCATATGTTCAGGAACAGCATTTTCAATCGTTACATCACCTTTTGTAATTGCTGCTGCAACCATAAATGTGCCAGCTTCAATACGGTCAGGAATAATATGATGTTCTGTTCCATATAATGTATCGACTCCTTCGATACGAATCGTATTCGTACCTGCACCGATGACACGACCACCCATACTATTAATGAAGTTTGCAAGATCAACAATTTCAGGTTCTTTTGCAGCATTTTCAATTACAGTTGTTCCTTGAGCTAAGGCTGCAGCTGTCATAATATTTTCAGTTGCCCCAACGCTAGGGAAGTCCAAATACACATTTGCGCCTTTTAAACGGCCATCCGCCTTCGCCTCTACATATCCATGACCAAATGAAATTTTTGCTCCCATAGCCTCAAAGCCCTTTAAATGTAACTCAATTGGACGTGAACCGATTGCACAGCCCCCTGGTAAAGCTACACGAGCATAGCCGTTTCGAGCAAGTAAGGAACCCATCACTAAAATTGATGCACGCATTTTACTGACAAATTCAAATTGGGCTTCACTAGAAAGTTCTTTTGTTGTATCTATATATACTGTATTATCCTCAGGTATATATGTAACTGCCGCATTTAGACTTTTAAGTACTTCATTTATAGTAAAGACATCTGCTAAGTTAGGGACTTCTTTAATTACATTTTCTCCTTTAGAAGCAAGTAAAGCCGCTGCTAGGATTGGTAACACCGCATTTTTTGCGCCCTCTACGCGCACTTTTCCCTGTAGCTTTTGGCCGCCAGTCACTATTATTTTTTCCACCCTATGTCCCTCCGAATTCAATCTATTAATCTATCAAAATTTTCTTTTATAAAGAAGTATAATGTCATAATCAGTAAACAAACAACTCTATAGTACAACTTTTCTTAAGCTCGTTCAAGCTTCCAAATCACTATTTTACGTCATTTATTGATATTTTGCTATTTATTTATTGTACGCATGATTTTTTTTTTTGTGAATGACCAATAACACGGAAGAAAAGCGTTAATTTCTAATATCTACCCAAGTATTTGTGAACAAAAACCAAATCTAATGGATTTATATCAATAATTTCGAAGAATAATTGCGTCCGAATTCATCTCCTCACCTTAAGTGATGGGAGACTTCTTTACCTGTCGCTACGTTTTCGGTACATAAAACATTTGTAGCCGTTGTTTCACTTTCGCTACGAAAACATTCGCTGAAAAAAATCAACTAATTTTTACATATTTCAAAGGACCACATAAATTATATTATAAAGCCCTGTGAAACATGTAGATTTAATTACTAACGTATAGATAGTAATAAGGGACTATTAAAATAAATATGGCAGCTTCCCTGACCAGTTTGAAATTTGCAGAAAGAAATTAGAAACGGCTGATCCTATCGCAATACTCAATAAAATATAAATTAATTGGATTTGAAAAACTTTATTCTTCTTAAAGATTTTTTCTAGCATAAACGCTTGTAGCGCATAAAAAGTTATAGCGATAAAAAATATATGCGATAAAATCCCTATTAAAGCTTCCTGTCCTATTGCCTCATATATTTCCATGTTGGTTCCTCCAAATTAATTCCTTTAGCATTACTCTCAACCGGTAACAAAATGTTAAAAAACGGACAGATGTTGAATCTGCCCGTTAAAATTTGAATTAGATATTACCCTCATGAACGTTGATACGATTCAACGCACGTTTTAATGCTAGGTCAGCACGTTTGAAATCAATGTTATCTTGTTTACTTTGAAGACGACCTTCAGCACGTTTAACGGCTTCTTTAGCACGTTTAACATCAATGCTTTCAGCAATTTCAGCAGACGGCGCTAAAATTGAGATTTTTTCAGGGCGAACTTCAATGAAACCACCGCTTACAGCAACAAGTTCAGTTGAACCGTCTTCTTTTTTAAGCTTCACTGCACCAATTGCAAGTGGAGCAACCATAGGAATATGGCCTGCAAGAACACCGATTTCACCTGAAGTTGTTTTAGCGATTACCATTGATACTTCAGAATCGTATACTGGGCCGTCGGGAGTGACAATATTGACTAGAACTGTCTTCATATTTTTTCCTCCTCGTCCCTAGTATTAAACCTCTACGCCCATGCTTTTCGCTTTTTCAACTACTTCATCAATAGATCCAACTAGACGGAAAGCATCTTCTGGCAGGTGATCCCATTTGCCATCAAGGATTTCCTTGAATGAGCGAACAGTTTCTTTAACAGGTACATAAGAACCTTTTTGACCAGTAAATTGTTCCGCAACGTGGAAGTTTTGAGATAAGAAGAATTGAATACGACGAGCACGTTCTACTGTTTGTTTATCTTCGTCAGATAATTCATCCATACCCAAGATAGCAATGATATCTTGTAATTCACGGTAACGTTGGATTGTACGTTGTACACCAGTAGCGATTTCGTAGTGCTCAGCGCCTACGATTTCTGGCGATAAAGCACGAGAAGTCGAAGCTAATGGGTCAACCGCAGGGTAGATACCCATTTCTGATAATTTACGCTCAAGGTTAGTAGTTGCATCTAAGTGGGCGAAAGTTGTAGCTGGAGCCGGGTCAGTATAGTCATCGGCTGGTACATAGATCGCTTGAATAGAAGTTACAGAACCTTTGTTAGTAGATGTGATACGTTCTTGTAATTTACCCATTTCAGTTGCAAGAGTTGGTTGGTAACCTACCGCAGAAGGCATACGACCTAATAGGGCAGAAACCTCAGAACCTGCTTGTGTGAAACGGAAGATATTGTCGATGAATAAAAGTACGTCTTGACCTTGTTCATCACGGAAGTATTCCGCCATTGTAAGACCAGTTAATGCTACACGCATACGTGCACCAGGTGGCTCGTTCATTTGACCGAATACCATCGCTGTTTGCTTGATAACGCCTGAATCGCTCATCTCGAAGAATAAGTCGTTCCCTTCACGAGTACGCTCACCTACACCAGCGAATACAGAGATACCTGAGTGTTCTTGTGCGATGTTGTTGATTAATTCTTGGATTAATACAGTTTTACCTACACCGGCACCACCGAATAGACCGATTTTACCACCTTTAATATATGGTGCTAGTAAGTCTACTACTTTGATACCTGTTTCAAGAATTTCAACTGTCGTTGAAAGGTGCTCGAAAGATGGTGCTTCACGGTGAATTGAATCACGACGTGCGTCTGCCGGAATCTCTTCACCTAAATCGATTACTTCTCCAAGTACGTTGAATACACGACCTAGCGTAACTTCACCAACTGGTACTGAGATAGCTTTTCCTGAGTCTGTTACTTCTGCTCCACGTTGTAAGCCATCAGTAGATGACATTGCAATTGTACGAACAGAATCATCACCTAAATGAAGAGCAACTTCTAATGCAAGAATTGTTGGTTCTTCATTAGGACGTTCAATCTTAACTGTTAATGAGTTATAGATTGCTGGTAATTGGCCATTGTCAAATTTTACGTCAACAACTGGACCCATTACTTGAATAACATGTCCTTTATTCATTACTGTGTACCCTCCTATCGTATTCTTATACGACATTGGGAAGCTGGCCTATTCTAAGGCTGCAGCTCCACCAACGATTTCTGTAATTTCTTGTGTAATCGCCGCTTGACGCGCACGGTTATATTGCAATGAAAGGTCTGAAATAAGATCAGAAGCGTTATCAGTTGCATTTTTCATAGCCGTCATACGAGAAGCATGTTCACTTGCTTTTCCATCTAATAATGCGCCGTAAACTAAGCTTTCCGCGTATTGTGGAAGTAACACTTCAAGAATTGCTTCACCAGATGGCTCGAATTCGTAAGAAGCATTACTGCTAGCAGGTGCAAGATCCGTTAATGGAAGAAGTTTTTTCTCTGTCACTTCGCTAGCGATTGCGCTGACAAAGTGATTGTAGTACATATAAAGTTCATCATACGTACCATCAGTGAACATACCAACAGCTTTACGAGCGATTTCTTTAATATCAGCAAATGATGGTTGGTCCGGAAGACCGACAACATCGCTGATGACATTATGATCACGTTTCACAAAGTAGTCACGAACAACACGACCTACCGCTAAAATAACGTATTCGTCTTTTGATTTATGACGCTCGTCAATTGTACGTTGTACTTGACGTAGGATACTTGAGTTGTAAGCACCTGCAAGACCACGGTCAGAACCAATGACTAAGTAAGCTGTTTTCTTAACAGGACGAGCAGTTAACATTGGATGTCCGCTGTCTTTTGTTCCTGAAGCGATCGCGCCTACTACGTCCTGGATTTTTTCCATGTAAGGAACGTACGCTTTAGCGTTTTGCTCTGCACGACGTAACTTTGAAGAAGAAACCATCTGCATCGCTTTCGTAATTTGTTTCGTACTCTTTGTAGAAGTAATACGACCTTTAATTTCGCGTAAGTTTACCACTGGTATTTCACCACCTTTTGTTTTTTAATCAAGTGACTAGCTCGAACTTATTCTGATTTAGCGAAAGTTTTTTTGAACTCAGTTAAAGCAGCTACGTAATCCGCATCAGGAGCAAGCTCTTTTGTAGTACGAACATGATCTAAAACGTTTGTGTGGTTTGTATCTAACCAGCTTAAGAATTCACGTTCGAAGCGAACGATATCTTGTACTGGAATATCATCTAAGTGACCTTTAGTTAATGCATAAAGGATAGCAACTTGTTTTTCAACTTTTAGTGGTTTGTTAAGGTCTTGTTTAAGAACTTCAACCGTACGTTTACCACGTTCAAGTTTTGCAAGAGTTACTTTATCTAAATCTGAACCGAATTGAGCGAATGATTCAAGCTCACGGAATGCAGCTAAGTCAAGACGTAGTGTACCTGCAACTTTTTTCATCGCTTTAATTTGAGCAGATCCACCTACACGTGATACAGAAAGACCGGCGTTAATCGCTGGACGTACACCAGAGTTGAATAAGTCAGATTGTAAGAAAATTTGTCCATCAGTGATTGAGATTACGTTAGTTGGGATGTATGCAGAGATATCCCCAGCTTGTGTCTCTACGAATGGAAGAGCTGTAATAGAACCATTTTGGTATGTTTCGTTTAACTTCGCAGCGCGTTCTAGTAAGCGGCTGTGTAAGTAGAAAACGTCACCAGGGTAAGCTTCACGACCTGGAGGACGGCGAAGAAGAAGTGAAAGTTCACGGTAAGCTGATGCTTGTTTAGTAAGATCATCATACACGATTAAAACGTGTTTACCTTGTAACATGAATTCCTCTGCCATAGATACACCAGCAAATGGTGCTAAGAATAATAATGGAGCTGGTTGAGAAGCAGAAGCTGTCACAACGATTGTGTAATCTAAAGCGCCATTTTTACGAAGAGTTTCTACTACACCACGTACAGTAGACTCTTTTTGACCAATTGCAACATAGATACAGATCATGTTTTGGTCATTTTGGTTAAGAATTGCATCGATTGCTACTGATGTTTTACCAGTTTGACGGTCACCGATGATTAACTCACGTTGACCACGACCGATTGGTACTAAAGCGTCAATCGCTTTGATACCAGTTTGTAGTGGTTCGTGTACTGATTTACGAGCCATTACACCGAAAGCTGGACTTTCGATTGGACGAGTTTTTGTTGTGTTGATTGGACCTTGTCCATCCACTGGTTGACCAAGTGGATTTACAACACGGCCAATTAGTTCTTCACCAACTGGTACTTCCATGATACGACCTGTACGACGAACTTCATCGCCTTCTTTGATGTCAGCGTATGGACCTAAGATTACGATACCAACGTTACCTTCTTCTAGGTTTTGAGCCATACCCATAACACCATTAGAGAACTCTAGAAGTTCTCCAGCCATGGCGTTGTCGAGGCCATGAGCAAGAGCGATACCGTCACCAATACGGATAACTGTACCAACTTCGCTTACTTTAAGTTCAGATTCATAATTCTCAATCTGTTGTTTAATCAGACTGCTGATTTCTTCAGCCTTGATGCCCATGTATGTCACCTCTCACATTTCTAAATTATTAACCGATTAATTCACGTTTTAGGCGCTCTAGCTTATTCGCTACTGAGCTATCATAAATATGATTACCGATTTGAACACGAATACCACCAAGAAGTGATGGATCAATTTCGTTTGTAATGTTTAATGATTGTTTCCCTACAAGTTTCGCAAATGCTGTTGAAATATTAGTACTTTCTTCAGCCGAAAGCTCACGAGTAGAGAATACTGTTGCATCTGCAGTACCTTGTGCCTGTGCAGCAAGCTCAGCATATGCGTTAGCAATAAGCTTCAGTTCGTTTACACGTTTTTTCTCAACAAGTAGTTGAACTGTGTGTACAACCTCTGTTGTTGCACCTGCAAAGATTTCTGCTACCATTTGTTTCTTACGTTCGATAGAGAACTTAGGAGCATTTAAAAGTGTTAAAAAATCAGGAGATTCTTTGACTACCTTTGTTAGCTCATTTAAGTCTGCTCCAACTTCAGTAAGAATGTTTTTTTGTTGCGCTAATTCAAAAAGCGCTTGAGCGTAACGTTTTGCTACAGTTGAATTACTCATCGAGCTTCCCCTGCCTTCGCAATCGTCTCTTCAATTAGAGCACGGTTGTCTGCCTCAGAAATCTCTTTGCTAAGGACTTTAGATGCTGCAAGTACAGATAAAGAAACGACTTCATCACGTACAGCTGCAATAGCTTTTTCTTTTTCAGACTCAATTTCACGTAAAGCCGATTCTTTTAAGCGGTTTGCTTCATTGCGAGCTGCAGTAAGAATTTCTTCTTTTTGCATTTCGCCTTGCTTCTTAGCGCCTTCAACAATCGATTGTGCTTCCGTACGAGCTTCTTTAAGAAGGCTCTTTTGTTCTTCTAAATATTGATGCGAATCTTTGCGCGCTTTTTCAGCTGCTTCGATTTCACTAGCTACTAATTCTTCACGTTGTTGCATGATGCCCATAAGTGGACCCCAAGCGAACTTTTTAAGTAATAGCATTAGTAATAAGAAGATAACTAATGTTGCGGCGATATCACCACTATTAAAACCAGGACTAGCATTGCCTAGTACAAGATTATCTAAAAACACGATTGTTTCACTCCCTTCAAGAGCTTTAACTTCAACATAATAATTTAATTACTAGAAAAACTACCTATTTTAAAAAGCTATATTTACACATAGCTTTTATCAGTTCCAAAATGAAGGGCGAAGTTTCATCTGGAGATTCCTGCTTCGCCACTAGAATTCAGTGTACAACTGAATTATTTGTTCATTACGATGAATGCGATTACTACTGCGATGATTGGTAGGGCTTCAACTAATGCAACCCCGATGAACATTGTAGTTTGAAGAACGCCACGAGCTTCTGGTTGACGAGCGATACCTTCTACTGTTTTTGAAACGATAAGACCGTTACCGATACCTGCACCAAGTGCACCTAAACCGATTGCGATTGCTGCTGCTAATAAACCTAATGAACCTGTCATTTGAAAATTTCCTCCTTGGAATTGTTTGTTTTTTTTTGGGTTCAAGCATAGGGTGTATGCTTTATATTAATGGTCATCGCTCACTTTATGAGCCATGTAAACCATTGTTAACATTGTGAAGATAAAGGCTTGGATAAAGCCGATGAAAATAGAGAAACCTTGCCATGCCATCATTGGAACAATTGCTCCGATGAATCCCATTGGACCCGCAACAGCTAAACTTGCGATTAAGCCAAGTAAAATTTCACCTGCATAAATGTTACCGTAAAGACGAAGACCTAATGTTAAAGTGTTCGCAAACTCTTCAACGATTTTTAGCGGGAACATGAATGACATTGGTTTGAAGAATGTACCAACATAATGGCCTGTCCCCTTCATTTTAATACCATAGAAATGTGTTAAGGCTAAAATCATTGCTGCAAGCGTCATTGTAACAGTTGGGTCAGCTGTAGGAGATTTCCACCAAAGTTCGCCGTTATAAGCGATAGAGAACGGAAGACCTAATAAGTTAGATACGGCGATAAACATAATTAGTGTAATACCTAATACGTGGAATCGCCCACCAGTTTTCCAGTCCATGTTGCTTTTGATGATGTTTTTTACGAAATCCATAATCCATTCCATAAAGTTTTGCATACCTGTAGGTTTTAACTTTAGGCTTCTAGTTGAAATAAAAGCGATTAAGAAAACGATTACGGCCGCAACTAGTAACATCATTACAGTTGAAAGGTTGAACGTTAGTTTGAACAAACCAAAATCAACTACTTTTAATGGAGCTTCATGATTCATTGTTATTTTTCACCTCTCTTTCTAATTTAAAGCACATTAGCGGTTCCTTACATGTGACACTATTCTCTCGACAAAGAGAAAAACGTACGGAATCATTAGCCCTATGACCGTGCTAATTAAGTGAAAATAGTTTGGCAACGAAATGGCTAAAGCGACTGCCGCTACACCTGATGCAAAGCGAAGCGCTGTACCAAGTGAGCCTACTTTCTTCCCTTCACTAATGGATTGATCAAACTTCTCCATACGGCGAACTAAAATCCAAAAATTATACGTACCAAAGAATGCACCGATTGCGATGCCCGCAAAAACCGTCTGATAGGGTGTAAATCCCCAGCCTAATGCACAGAGTGCGAGCAAAAAAAATAACGCTCTCTTCTGCACAGCAAAAATGTGATGCAAATCTAGCATTGGTTTATAATCTCCTGAATCAATTTTTCGAGTAAAGAAAACGTTTGCTGACCACTATGTGAAATCAGAAAAGAGCAGTGAAAAACACTACTCACAGCGGAATAGTAACGGGAGAGCGTCATTTTGAAATTACAGGTGTAAATCCCAAAAAATATCTTACACCCCGAAACGCACAAAACGTTGCAAATCGACAGTTTTTGGTTTGAACTGTCAATTTAGTAGAAACTTGATGTAACAAGTGTTTCAACCTCTATTTGCGATTTGAAACCCTTATCATTATTACCCTTTGTAAGCATACAATAGGAGATATTTGAAGTCAATTAGTAAAGGAGAAAAACTTCACAGCCACTATACTCTTGTCAAATTGTTGACAAATTTGTGTATGAAAATTCATAGCTTCAAAATCAATGTTCACGTTTGTGCAAAAAAAAGCTAATCTACGACATAATTATGCTCGCAAATTAGCTCACCTATCACAATTAGTACATTTGGCTCATTTTTCGATTTCGAAAAGGGATATTACTTGCTTTTTTGTAAAAATTCTAGAAGCGCCTTCACAATACGTTCAGAAGCATGTCCATCACCATAAGGATTAGAAGCTTTTGCCATTGCTTCGTAGGCATTTTTATCTTCTATTAATTGCTTAGCTAGAGAGTAGATTGTTTCTTCTTCCGTGCCTGCTAGCTTTAGAGTTCCTGCAGCAATACCTTCTGGGCGCTCTGTTGTATCTCTTAGTACTAAAACTGGTTTACCTAATGAAGGAGCTTCTTCTTGAACGCCACCAGAATCAGTTAAAATCATATAAGAATTAGCCGCAAAGTTATGGAAATCGAAGACTTCAAGCGGTTCAATTAAATGCACACGCTGATGATCTCCTAAAATTTCATTCGCTATTTCTCTCACAGCTGGGTTCATATGAACTGGGTAAACAACTTGTACATCCTCATGCTCTGCTAAAATTCTAGTAATCGCTCTAAACATATGACGCATAGGCTCTCCTAGATTTTCACGACGATGTGCTGTTAATAGAATCATACGATCTGACCCTATTTTTTCTAACACAGGGTGTGTGTAATGTTCATTTACTGTTGTCGCTAATGCGTCGATAGCAGTGTTACCAGTAACAAAAATAGTTTCTGGGTTTTTATTTTCATCTAAAAGGTTTTTCTTAGATACTTCCGTTGGCGCGAAATGAAGGTCAGCCATAACACCTGTTAACTGGCGGTTCATTTCCTCTGGGTATGGTGAATACTTATTCCAAGTTCGAAGACCTGCTTCCACATGGCCGATTGCAATTTGGTTATAAAATGCAGCTAAACTTGCAATGAAAGTTGTTGCTGTATCACCATGCACTAAAACGATATCCGGTTTTGCTTCTTTCATGACTTTATCTAAGCCCTGTAATGCATTAGTCGTCACGTCAATTAATGTTTGACGATCCTTCATAATATTTAAATCATAGTCTGGTGTAATTTTAAATGTTTCTAAAACTTGATCGAGCATTTGGCGATGTTGTGCTGTTACTGTCACAATCGATTCTATTTGCTCAGGATACTTTTGTAATTCCAATACAAGTGGAGCCATTTTAATAGCCTCTGGTCTCGTACCGAAAATCGTCATTACTTTCCATTTTTTCGTCAACGATTTGCACCGTCCTTTGTTTTATTTGTATGAAAAGTGCTTACCCCCATTGATCGTCATCATATGAAGCAAGTGTCGGACTTCAAGAGAAGTAATGCGCCTAACATACTATGAAACGTCCTTCAATATTGAAGGACGCTCCCAAAAGTTATAAGTTTCCTAAAAATTACATACTAAATCTATTTTTCATCGGTTTTTATCATAACGTGAGGTGAACCTTGTTATGACCGTTGAAAACTGTTCAATATTATTTCGTACCGAATAAGCGGTCGCCTGCATCACCTAAACCAGGGACAATGTAGCCATGGTCATTTAGTTTTTCATCAAGTGCAGCAATATAAATATCTACATCTGGATGATGTTCTTGAATTTCTTTTACACCCTCTGGCGCAGCGATTAAGCACATAAATTTAATGCTCTTCGCACCACGTTTTTTCAGTGAGTTGATCGCTTCCACTGCTGATCCACCCGTTGCAAGCATTGGGTCTACAATGATGAAATCACGTTCTTCTACATCTGCTGGAAGTTTTGCATAGTATTCTACAGGTTTTAACGTTTCTGGATCACGATAAAGACCGATATGACCAACTTTAGCCGCTGGAATTAAATTTAATACACCATCTACCATGCCAATACCTGCACGTAAAATCGGTACAATCGCAATTTTCTTACCAGAAAGTACTTTTGTTTTGGCCACTGTTACAGGTGTCTCAATTTCAATTTCCTCTACTGGCATATCACGTGTAATTTCGAATGCCATTAATGTTGCAACTTCGTCTACAAGCTCACGAAATTCTTTTGTTCCTGTATTCTTATCACGAATATAAGTTAACTTATGTTGGATTAGTGGATGATCAAATACGTATACTTTGCTCAAAGGGATTCTCTCCTAACAGTTCGGATTCATTTTTATCTCACCTAGTATAACAGAAAAAATGAGTCGTCTCAAAAATAAATTTGGGACAACTCCTTTTCAAGAATGTTTGCTACATATAATAGCGATTATTTATCGAGTATTGCATTTAACTGTTCTATCGTCATCGGCTTATAATAGAAATAACCTTGTCCTACTGTACAGCCGAGTGCACGTAAAATCTCAACCTGCTCTTTATTTTCAATGCCTTCTGCGACGGAAGTCATTCCTAAGTTTAATGCTAATTGAATAATGGAGCGGACAATAGCAAGTGTCGCAGCATCTTTAATATCATTAATAAAGCTTCGATCTATTTTTAATTCAGTAAACGGCAGTCTTTGTAAATAACTTAGTGATGAAAAGCCTGTTCCAAAATCGTCCACCGAAGTTTTAAAGCCATACTCCTTTAAATCCTGGATAATAGAAAAAGCAGTCTGAAAATCAACTAATCCAATATTTTCTGTTACTTCTAAAATGATATATCTCGGTTCAATATCGTATTTCCGAACGAGCTCCAGTGTATCCTGTACAAAATTTTCATAATAAAAATGATTAGGCGATATATTTACTGCTACCTTCACTAATTTTTTCCCTAATCGTTTGCGCTCAGCTAGCCAAGAAAGTGCTATCTCTAATATTTGAATATCGATTTCGCGTACCTTTCCTGCACTTTCAGCCACTGGAATAAAAATTGCGGGAGACACAAAACCAAGTTTTGGAGAAATCCAGCGGGCAAGCGCTTCAATACTTTGAATTTCACCTGTCTGTAAATCAACCTTTGGCTGTAAATTCACCGAGATTTCTTTATTTTTTATTGCTTGTGCCAAATGGTTTAAGACAGTCATTTGCTGCTCAAGCACATCATTTCTTTCTTGTGTGAAAATTTCCATATGAGTACCTGGTTTATTGGCCGCAAAAGATACAGCATTATCTGCAAAGCGAATCGCATCAGCAATTTTTATGTCATGGTTATAAAAAGCAATGCCAGTCTTCAGTGTAATATAAATTTGCTTTCCACCCACAATAAAAGGCTGACGAATAATCTCTTTTATTCGCCTTTTATAATAGAAAAAGTCTTCATCCGATGTCGCATTTGTAATGATTAAACTAGAGCTTGTAAATCTAGCAATATATTCGTTTAGATCATGCTTCTCTTCATTTAGACGTTTAGCAATTTGTCTTAAAAGCTCATCTCCCGCTTCACGACCATATAACTCGACAATTTGATGGAATTCGCTTGGCTTTAAGATTTTGATATTACCATTTTGACTGTATTCTTTTTCTACCTTATTTAAAAACCCATGTCGATTAGGCAGCCCTGTTGTGATATCGATATAGGCTAAGTCCCATATCTTTTTTTGTGTTTTTGCATATGCGTATGCCAATGCAACAAGAGCACCGATTTTTCGGAGCATGCTTTCAAAAGTCTTTTGATCAGTACTAGCATGTTGCCTTAAAAATATTGCGAACAATCCGATTGCTTGATGTTGTTGATTGTATATTGGCATAAACAAAGCTAATGGCATGTCAGATGAATTAGCAAACATTTTATGCTCTATTGGAATATCAATTTCATCCAAGCTCTTAACTAGAATAGCTGTCTCCTCTTGCATAACTCTCTTAAAAAATTGTTTGTTATCACAACGCTCTGGCAAATCTTTTATTTTGTCGTTCCCTTTAAAAATTCGTAATTGATCTGCCTCTTTAACAAGTATCATACTTGATATTTTCGGCATAAAAAATTGATCTAGACTACTGCAAATAATGCTCATCTTTTTATCGAAGGAATAATCCTTTTCAATCGCTTCGTACATCGTTTTCTCTAGGCGCATTAAAAATTCTTCGGTCTGATAGTAAGTAACTTCTTTCACAACTACTAGCACAAATAATGTTTCATTTTTATTATTTTGAAATGGGAGTGCTTGTATCTCTGCCCAAAAAGGAGATTTATCGAAGCAACTATGTTGCAACTTTTCTTGTACTATGGCTCCGCTATGTATTTTATTTTTAATCATTTCAATAGTTGTCTGTTCTTCGTTTGACATCAATGAAAAATAATCGATATTTATTATTTGCGAACGAGTAGTATTTGTAAGTGTACAAAAAGAATCATTACATTCTAATATGCAATTGTTATTTGTTGCATCAAAAATAACGTAACTTTCTTGTGAGTTATCACCTAACTTACGAATTGTATTTAATAGCATTTCATGTTCTATGATCATTGTATTAGTAACCATTCAGCCCCTCCTCCCTTTTTCTCCATCAATATACGTCAACATAATCGCTGAAAGAAGTTACATCTCTCTTACATTGTATATAAACATTCAATAAATTGTCACTTTTATGAACATGGTTCAGGACATTATTTGTCTATCTCTATTATATAATATATCCTTTCCTACTAAGTTTATGTAAATAAATTCAAAAATTAGAGTATTTTATTTCCAAATTAACGAAAAATAGCGTTTTGTCGATTCCATTCCTCTTTAGATAACAGATGTCTGTGCGAAAGCGAAGCGACAGCAACAAGCGGTTTTGTCTGTGCGAAAGCGAAGCGACAGCAACAAGCGGTTTTATCTATGCGAAAGCGAAACGACAGCAACAAGCGGTTTTGTCTGTGCGAAAGCGAAGCGACAGCAACAAGCGGTTTTGTCTGTGCGAAAGCGAAGCGACAGCAACAAGCGGTTTTGTCTGTGCGAAAGTGAAGCGACAGCAACAAGCGGTTTTGTCTGTGCGAAAGCGAAGCGACAGCAACAATAAGAAGTGGACACGAGGAACTCTCATATCACCCCCACTCTATGGCACTTCCGTGACGCTATCCTTAAGAAATCGCCCTACCTTCTCTATAGATAATTGCAAAAAAAGCTGTGGTTAAAGTGCATTTATCACACTTTAACCACAGCTTTATCTAATCAATTATGCCTCGGCACAACTACGTCCGGTGCCTTTAAATTAAACGTATAATGGATGTTTGTCAGTTAATGCTTTTACGCGAGCTTTTGCTTCAGCTTTCACTGCTTCATCTTCCGGATTTTTAAGAACCGTAGCAATAATAGCCCCTACTTCTTTCATGTCTTCTTCATTGAAGCCACGAGATGTTACTGCCGGTGTACCAATACGGATACCAGAAGTTACGAATGGAGATTCTGTATCGTAAGGAATTGTATTTTTATTTGTTGTAATGCCTACTTCGTCAAGTGCGTGCTCTGCTACTTTTCCTGTGAGACCAAGAGATTTCACATTAAGAAGTAATAAGTGGTTATCTGTACCACCAGATACAATTTCAACACCTTCTGCCATTAATACTTCTGCTAAAGCTTTTGCATTCGCTTTAATTTGTTTTGCATACTCTTTGAAGTCTGGTTGTAATGCTTCACCGAATGCTACAGCTTTTGCTGCGATTACGTGCATTAATGGTCCACCTTGGATACCTGGGAATACAGATTTGTTAAGCTTTTGTTCCCATTCTTTCGAAGCAAGGATTAAACCACCACGTGGGCCACGTAATGTTTTATGTGTTGTAGATGTTACAAAATCAGCGTACGGCACTGGTGATTGGTGCTCACCAGCAGCTACAAGACCAGCGATATGCGCCATATCCACCATGAAATATGCTCCTACTTCATCAGCGATTTCACGGAATTTAGCAAAATCAATTTCTCGTGGGTATGCAGATGCACCTGCAACAATTAGTTTTGGCTTATGTTCTAACGCTTTTTGGCGTACATCTTCATAATCGATTACTTGAGTATCTTTTGTTACGCCATATTCAACGAAGTTATATAGAATACCTGAGAAGTTTACAGGAGATCCATGTGTTAAGTGACCGCCATGAGAAAGATTCATCCCAAGTACAGTATCACCCGGTTCTAAAATCGTGTGGTATACAGCCATGTTTGCTTGAGCACCAGAGTGTGGTTGTACGTTTGCATACTCTGCACCAAAGATTTCTTTCACACGATCACGTGCAATATCTTCCACAACATCTACGTGTTCACAGCCGCCATAGTAGCGTTTACCTGGATAACCTTCAGCATATTTATTTGTTAGAACAGAACCTTGTGCTTCCATTACTGCTTCAGATACAAAGTTTTCTGATGCGATTAACTCAATATTTGCTTGTTGACGTTTTTTTTCCGCAAGAATTCCGTCTAATACTGCTTTGTCTTGTACTGCTAATTTTTCGTATGCCATGTTTGAAAAAGCCTCCTAAGTATAATCGTTCTTTGTATACCACTGATTTCAGAGGTAGTTTTATTTATATACTGCACGCTCTCCGCCAATTAGCTTTGGACGTGTTGTTGCAATTGTCACAACCGCTTCTCCTACCATTCGCACAGAAGTACGAACTGGAACAGCTACTGCCTTTAAATGCATACCTATGAGTGTTTGACCAATGTCAATACCTGCACTTGCTTGCACAGCTTCCACAACAACGGGATTTGTAAATTGCGTAAACGCATATGCAGACATCGAGCCACCTGCTGTACGAACTGGTACAACTGTTACTGGTTCATACCCAAATTGTTCTGCTGTTGTTGCTTCCATTGTAATAGCACGATTAATATGCTCACATCCTTGGAACGCTAGATGTAGTTGATGTTTCTTTGCAAATGCCTGCAACGGCTCAAAAATTGCCTCTCCAATTTCAAGCGCGCCTGCTGTGCCAATTTTCTGACCAATCACTTCAGATGTCGAGCAGCCTACGACAAAAATAGTATTTGGTCGTAGGGTTACCTGCTCTTCAAATTCACTGAGTAACTGAGTCAAATGTGTTCGTATTTGTTGAACAACCACTATGCTCAGCCCCTTATTTCTAAATTATTTATGTCACATAGCTAAATTTCTTTGATGACACGTTTTAGCTTAGGACGGATGTTAACAAACTTAATTGCTTTTCTTACTGCTCAAGCTCAGCGATTTTTTCAATGCGGCGCGTATGACGGCCACCTTCAAAATCTGTTTCAAGCCATACTTTAGCGATTTCACGTGCAAGGCCTGGCCCAATAACACGCTCACCCATTGCTAAAATGTTGGAATCATTGTGGCAACGCGTTGCTTTTGCGCTAAATAAATCATGCACTAAAGCACAACGAATCCCCTTAATTTTATTTGCAGCAATGGACATACCAATGCCTGTACCACAAATTAAAATACCTTTATCAAATTCCCCGCTAGCAACACCTTCAGTAACTGGTTTTGCATAATCAGGATAGTCTACTGAATCCGCAGATTGTGGACCAAAATCTTCGTAGCTAATATGTAGCTCATCTAACAGCTGCATAATCTCACGACGTAAGTTATTGCCTCCGTGATCAGAAGAAATTGCTATTCTCACTGGGTTCCCTCATTTCGAAATTATAGTCAACACTAGTGTACCACTTCTATCTCAAGAATAACATGATTTTTCTTGCATTTTTATGCTGATTTCTCCTAAAAGACGAACGTTTCTTGTAATCGAACATTAAAACATTCACTTTTAAACTCATTTCCCTGTGGATATTGTGAATATCATGTTGATAAATTCGGATAACGGTCTTTTGTTGTAATATTCCATCTTCTAAAGTTTTTTTACCTTTACAATTGCAGTGGACATGCTATAGCAATGTTTTTTCTATGTATTGCCAGTAGTTAACACTATAGAGGGATTCTATACAAAATGCGAGCATGGCGTAATAGCTATGAAACTTTTTTAGTTTGATGCACCATCCGTCACTTTACGGGCTATCCTTCACTTTGCCTCTTCTATCTGCCACTATCATCTATGCGGGCAGCAAATCCAAACCTTACAACATAAAAAAAACTGTAGCAAACTCTAACTTCACTCGAGTTTATCTACAGTCTAAATTCTTCACCTTTATGCTTGTCTATCAAATTGTTGAATCATTTTATGCAGCTCTTCTGATTGTTTCTTTAAACCTTCTGCTAGTTTTTCGACTTGCTCAATTGCGTATGCTTGTTCTTCTGCCGCACTGCGAACTTCTTGTGCACCCGCTGACGTTTCTTGAGCAATAGCTGCAACTTCTTGAGATTGACGAGCAGTTGTTTCAATATTATGCATTTGCTGCTCAATAAGTGTAGAAATTTCTACAATCGCTGTCGCCATTTCGTGTACACTTGAAGACATCCCTTCTACTGCTGTCGTTGTTTCTGATACACGTGCAGCTTCTTTTGTCGCAAATGTCACCTGTTGATTCATTTGTTTTACAACAATTTCAACGTTTTGTTGCATAGATTGAATAAGGGAAGTAATGCCCTGTACCGCTTTCGCACTTTCATCCGCTAAACTACGAACTTCTTCAGCTACAACGGCAAAACCTTTCCCATGTTCTCCAGCACGCGCTGCTTCAATCGAAGCGTTTAAAGCTAGTAAATTTGTTTGTGCTGCAATATCGCCAACTAAGCTAATAATGCGCTCTACCTGCCCAGCATTTTCCTCTAATAGACGAATGCTTTCTAATGCCTCCGTATTGCCAGCCGCAATTTGCTGAATACTATTCACTAATGTTTCGATCGCTTTTGTTGTTGTCGTTAAATTATGTAAAATCTCTTTCGATTGCGTTGCCGATGCCTCTGCTCTACTATTAACTTCTGTCGCGAGAGCTCGTACATCTTCAATAGCTTCAGCTGTATCTTGAACTGCCGTTGCAGATGTCTCTGCACCAGTCGAAATATGCTTTACTGTAGAAGCAATATTCTCTGCTTTTTTTGTTGCAACAGCTGCTTCATCAGATAGTTGGATAATGGATTGATTGGTTTGCTGGAAATTATTATCTATACTTTCTACCATTCCTCTTAAATTCAACACCATTTGTTGGAATGCCTCTGCAACAGAACGAATCTCATCACTTGTTTTCGGCATTTCTACATCTTGGCCAATTTTCCCTTCTGCTACACGGGAAGCTGAATTTTCTAGTTTCTGTAAAGGTTTAATTAAAATTACACTGAAAATTCCAGCCAAAATGCATGACCATGCAATCCCCGACACATAAGTAAAAATTTCAAACAGTTTACGATCAATTTCTGGGAAGAAGGTAGGTTGTAAATATTCGATAAATATAAAACTAATACTGTACGTGATCAGTGCAAGAATACCGACAAATAATACTAGTTTAAGTCGTAAGCCAAACTGTTTTTTCATAGAGACCCTCAATTCTCTTCAATTTTTTTTACTAATCGTTCTACCAATTCCGTTAATTCTACAAATGTTTCTTTATATATTTCTTTACTACCACCGTAAGGATCGACAACATTTCCTTCACTGCCTTCGCCTATATACTCTTTTAACGTAAAAACTTTTTGTTCTGCATTTGGATAATTAGCAATAATTGTAGCTTTGTGAGCTGTTGTCATTGTTAAAATTAAATCAGCCCACTCCATTTCAGTTATCGATAATTGCGTTGCTAAATGCTGATGTGTCATATTTGCTTCATATAATACTTGTTGTGCATGCGCAGACATTTCCGCATTTGGCATGGCATAAATGCCCGCTGAACGGACCTCCACATTGTCAGTTTGTTTATGCTTTAAAATAACTTCTGCCATGGGACTGCGACAAGTATTTCCAGTGCAAACAAATAATATTTTCATACTTATCACCCTCCATCGTTTTCTCTATTGCCGAATGGCTAGTACACTCATAATGATAAAAAAAATCCCTGTAATGATTTGAAATTTATCG
The DNA here is from genome assembly GCF_028674935.1 of Lysinibacillus sp. CNPSo 3705. Classification (NCBI taxonomy): domain Bacteria; kingdom Bacillati; phylum Bacillota; class Bacilli; order Caryophanales; family Bacillaceae; genus Lysinibacillus; species Lysinibacillus sp. CNPSo 3705. Next base: position 44,392 of record NZ_JAQZSD010000020.1, read on the forward strand.
CCAAGTAACACCTGACTTCTTCGTGCAATGACTAATGACCCATAAGAGCAAATAAGTGCACTTACACCTGCACTTATAATAAATACTGATTTCTCTAAGTGTAGCATACCAAAAGAAATACTTACTGAAAAGGTATCTAGGCTTGCAGTCACAGCTAACAGTATTGGTGCAATAGTAACCTTTTCATCTTTTCGCGTAAATAATAGTACATGTAAGCCCATGCAAAATAATAAAATACTTGAAATCCATTGTCCCCACTCTAAGAAGAAATGCACTAAAAAGTGTCCTAATTCGAAACCTAATAACGGGAATAGCATATGCAAAGCAGCTGTCCAAACTGATAAAAAAAATCGATATCTAACATGTGGTATTAATACATATAAACCAATCACATCTATAGACGTTAATATACCTGCAAGAATCCCCTGCAAGAAAGCACTCCTTCACTCTCTAATATTTTATCATTTTATGCTCGAAAATACAGTATTATCATAATACATTTTCCTTACTGCTAAGTGTTAAAAGTCACTCCATCAATGAACAATACCTTCATTTATAGTAAAAACTTGCTACGTTTTCAACAGCTATAGATCAAGTATAAAAGTCTAAGCAGATTTTTATCCCGCATTAACGGGCAATAATTGATCTGTACTAAAAAGCGAAGCGTCAGTACTGCCTATAAAAGCCCGATTGGTGAACACTAATAATTTACGTTATCATACAAAAATAGCATGCCAGAAGTTACTTCTAGCATACTATTTTTTATAGGTATTTTATGAACGGGTATACCATTTTCCTCCGGCTGCTTTCTCAAGACGATTCATAATTGCAGCCCCTACCCCTTCAGTCGATGTAGTAGTCGCCAGAATAATTGTAGCTGTTGTTTTATCGCAAGCTCTTAGCGCATGATACAATGTCGCACCCATTTCTTCTTTACTACCGGCCTCTCCTACTGAGAAATAAAAATCAGCCTTACTGTCAGCAAAGCTAGCTGGTGCAAGTAACGCTACTTTATGCCCTTGGTTTTGTAATTGATAGACAGCCTCATGGACTTTCTCTAAATCACAGTCAATTAATAGCACAGGAGCATTAGGTGCATAGTGTGTATATTTCATACCAGGGGCTTTTGGAGTAGCCTCTAATTTTTGCTCTATTTTTGAAGGTTGCAGTACTTGTCCAACTTTAGCCTCTAACATTTCCTTCGTAATTCCGCCTGGACGCAAAATTACTGGAGGTTCGTGTGTCACATCTAACACTGTGGATTCTAGTCCAATCCCAGTAGAGCCTCCATCTAAAATATAAGGTATGTACCCTCCCAAATCATCCTGAACATGTATTGCTTCTGTAGGACTTGGCTTTCCACTACGATTAGCACTCGGCGCAGCAAGTGGCTTTTTTAATTGTTGAAGTAAGGCAAGTGCAACTGGATGATCCGGCATACGAATGCCTACAGTCGATAGACCAGCTGTCACACTGTCCGCCAGCACATTTGGCTTAACGGGCATTACAAGTGTCAGTGGACCTGGCCAAAATAAATCCATACATTTTTTAGCTACTTCAGAAATATGCTCAATATAAAGTCCAACTTCCTCTTGCGTGCCAATGTGGACAATTAGCGGATTGTCAGAAGGACGACCTTTTGCTTCAAATATCTTTTTTACTGCCGTGTCATTTGTTGCAACAGCTCCTAGGCCATAAACCGTTTCTGTTGGAAATGCCACGACCTCACCTGCATTTAAGATATCCACAGCTTGTGTATAATTTGTCTGACTATTCACATTACTGTCCACAATCTTGCAAACGGTTTCCATCATTAAAACCTTCCTTCAATTATTCGTTTTTACTGAATTATCCACATAATGTTTATAACTTATTAAAAATTGTGCATAAGTTATCTGAATTTGTGAACAATTCATTCAAAAAAACCTTTAATCCATTCCCATATAAAAAATGTAACGTGTTCCTTCTCTTCTTCTACCTCTTCTTTTGCTTCTTCTTTCGCAGGCTCACAAATTGATGGGAATACACTACACCACCAGTTATCACCACGTGCATCACCGATTTTCACGACAATCGAATGATACAAATTTTGTGGATAAAGTACAGCGTCCTTTCTCTTTGGTGGAAATAAGTTATCCCCAAGCACAACTTGTGTATCCAGCTGTGGATAATTTTCTTTTATTTGTGCTTCAATTTCTTGTTTTAATAAAAGTATTTGCTCGTTATCCACAGTTTTAGCTTTAGCACTAGCTACTACTTGTGTAAAATAGGGCTTTAAATTTTTGACAAGTTGCTCTTTTTCAAACTGATCCTGATTCGTATTGCTATTGGCAATAACGCGTATACGAAAATCATTTTCTTGCTCATGATTGATAGACGCTTTCGCAAAACCTACTAATGTCGGAATATATAAAACACATAATTGTAAAGCAATCGCAATAAATACTAATCTTGCAAAAGCTAGAATGATATTTCGTTTAGGTAATCTAATAATCTTGTATTCGTTTAACATAAAAATCCCTCCTTGCTCAACATTGTTGGCAAGAAGTAGATACTTTATACATGAATTTCACAAAAAATCATTCGAGGTTTACCATTTATATCTTTTTCTATCGTAATTGTAGCCTGTGGAAAACTATTTTTAAAGAATTGAGCTACCTGTTCCCCTTGTGTATAACCGATTTCAAGACCAATGAGCGCAGGTTTATTCATAAGGGGCGGAAGCTGCTCAGCCAACTTTCTATATAAAATAAGTCCGTCTTCTTCTGCAAAAAGAGCACTATGCGGTTCATGCTCTAGCACGGTACTCGACATCTCTTTCGCCTCATCAAAAGCAATATACGGCGGATTCGATAACACGATATCAAATTTCTCACCTGCCAGAGGTTTCGTTAAATCCCCTAATCGAAAATCAATTTCCGCTGCTAATCTTTGTGCATTTCTTTGTGCTGTTGTTAAAGCCGCTGCGGATAAATCAGTGGCAACGACTGTTAGCTCTGGACATTCTAGCTTCATAGAAATAGCAATTGCACCACTACCAGTTCCGATGTCTGCAAGCTTCACTGCTTGATCATTAAACATTTTGTTCATACGATTAATTGTTCCAAGCACTAATTCCTCGGTTTCTGGTCTAGGAATAAGTACTGACTCATCGACAATAAATGAACGGCCATAAAATTCTTCACTACCGAGGCAATACTGTACAGGTCGTCCACTCGCATGCTCTTTAATGAGTTCTTTAAATTTATCTTTTTGTTCAACTGTTAATTCATCTTGAAGATGTAACATTACCTCTGAATAGCTTGTGCCAAGTATATGCTGCATGACAATACGTGCTGCCGTTTCCTCACGATCATTATCCACTAAAAAAGAAGAAGCCCATTGAAGGGCCTCCATTACACTATTATAGGTCATCATTTAATCGCTCTAACTTTGATGCTTGCTCCTCTAAAATGAGCGCATCAATAATTTCGCCTAGTCTACCTTCGACGATTTGATCTAGTTTTTGAATCGTTAAACCAATACGGTGGTCTGTTACACGGTTTTGTGGATAATTGTATGTGCGAATACGCTCAGAGCGATCGCCTGAACCTACAGCTGATTTACGTGTGGCATCGATTTCCTTTTGTGCTTCTTGCAAATACATATCAGCAACACGAGCACGCAAAATTTTCATTGCCTTTTCACGGTTTTTAATTTGTGATCGTTCATCCTGCATCGAAACAACAACACCTGTCGGTAAGTGAGTCATACGAACAGCTGACATCGTAGTATTTACCGATTGACCACCGGCACCAGAAGATGCAAATGTATCCACTCGGATATCTTTTTCATGGATTTCAACATCCACTTCTTCTACCTCAGGTAAGCAAGCTACTGTCGCTGTCGATGTATGAATACGCCCTTGAGATTCTGTCGCAGGTACACGTTGTACACGGTGCGCACCATTTTCAAATTTAAATTTTGAATATGCACCTTGACCGTTAATCATAAAAATAACTTCTTTATAGCCGCCCATTGCGTTTGGCGTCGCTTCCATTATGTCAATTTTCCAGCCTTGTGTCTCTGCGTAACGAGAGTACATGCGGAACAAATCTCCAGCGAAAATATTCGCCTCGTCTCCACCAGCTGCTCCGCGAATCTCCATAATAACGTTTTTATTATCATTAGGATCTTTTGGAATTAATAAGATGCGTAAACGTTCTTCTAACTCTTCTTGCTGTTCTTTTAGTAGGTTGAATTCTTCTTTCACCATCTCGTGCATATCAGGATCTTTTTCATTATCTAGCATTTCACGTGTTTCAACTAATTGCTCTTTTACACTTTTATATTCACGATAAGCATCAACAGTTTCCTGGATATCTGATTGTTCTTTAGAATATTCACGTAATTTTTTACTATCATTCACAATATCGGGATCACTTAAAAGTTCCGTTAGCCTTTCATAACGATCCTCCACTGCTTGTAATCGATCGAACATGGATTTCACCTCTATTAAGTTTTTATGAAGTTTACTCTTTTATATTTGCAGAGAAACTTTAAATTTGAATTACGCTAAGCGCGTAAGAATATTTTTGAACATTTTTCATTTCCACTACTTAGTATAAGGAAATTTCCGCATGTATGCTACTTTTAATTAGTTCTATCAACTGAATCAGTTAGCATTATAGCGGCGGATGCACGTGACATTTTCGACAAACCGGATAGTAGGAATCATTTCCTCCAATTTGAATTTGATCACCTGTATAAACAGGCTTTCCACGTTCATCAACACGCAAATTCATTGTCGCCTTTTTATGACAGAACCAGCAAATCGTTTTCATTTCCTCAATTTTATCTGCATATGTAAGCATGTACTGACTGCCTTCAAATAGCTCATTTTGGAAATCATTTTTTAGACCGAAGCCCATGACTGGAATATCTAGCTCATCCACGATATTTGCCAACTGTAAAACATGCTCTTTTTTTAGAAATTGTACTTCATCAACAAGTACACAATATGGTTTTACAGTATTATTTTTTACTAGTTCAAAAATATTTGTATCATCATTAACAGGAATGGCTTGTTGACGTAAGCCTACTCGACTTGAGATAAAACCTACTTCATCTCGCGTATCAAGGCCTGATGTAAACATCATTACAGGTTTTTGTTGTTCTTCATAGTTATGCGCAACTTTTAAAATTTCTATAGATTTACCACTATTCATTGCACCATGTTTAAAATATAGCTGTGCCATTTTGTCTTCTCCCTTTCTTCATGTCGATCTAGATACTGAAAAGACTCGCATTAGGCTTTTAACTTCTTAACAGTCTCCCACCTCTATAGCTAGGGAGATGAATGCGGATTAGCTATTTTCAGCTGGTATCCACACACCTACTGAAAGAAGTTAAGCCTCCGGCGGATGTCACGGAATCGGAAAGTAGTTCTTAATAGGATGTTCTCCTAAAATCATCGGATAACGACTAACTGACCTGCATCGTGCCGCAGACGCTACGCTTTTGCATAAACATTTGCAGTCCTAAGCACAAAGCCGATTCCGGACGCAATTATACCGAGGCATAATTGTATTATACTGAAAAAAATACCTGCCAAGCACATGCTTGGCAGGTATTAAACTAACATTAGTTTTTAAGACCGTATTTTTTGTTGAAACGATCTACGCGACCATCAGTAGACGCGAATTTTTGACGGCCAGTATAGAATGGGTGACATTCGTTGCAGAACTCGACAACGATGTTTTCTTTTACTGAACCAGTTTTGAAAGAGTTACCGCAAGAGCAAGTTACTGTTGCTTCTTTGTAATCTGGATGAATTCCTTGTTTCATATTCGTTTTCTCCTCTCGCCCTGAACCATCTGGAACAGAGTATTATCGAACTGTACCTTACATAGCCCGAATATGTGTCAGCTACATATGTACACGTTGCATACTTAGCAATAGTACCATATAAAATATATATTTGACAATAGTTTTGAATGTATTAACGATTAGCTATTTAAAAAATTTAAACACTTCTCCGATTGCAGAGTCTATCATAAATGAGAAAACAATCGAAGATAAAATAACTGTTACTACTAAATAGAAAACAAAACCATAAAAACTATCAATGTTTTTAGATTTATTACTTAGCAATTTCATCATGACAAACATAGGGATAATACCAATAGCTAACGCAAATCCAATGTATATCATCGTTGTTGAATACGAGAATGATTTCAACAATCCTAATAAAATACTTAAAACCATAATAGCTATAGGTAGTGTATAATAGTTTCCTATTTTACTAATAACATTTGTAACACTTAGACTTTCCGAAAATAGTTTTGCCGTTAAAAATATAGCAAAGATACTTATTGCTATTAGTAAAGAAATAAATAACGATATGTAAAAAAATACTTGAATGAAGGATGGACCAATACTTTCAAAGAAACCAAATCCTCCGGAAAAGATTTGGTTTATTAATGTGAATACTGATAATGCTGTTAATACAACATAGATAATCATACTAATAATGCTATTTTTCCAAGTAGCTTCTACATTAAAATTCGCGGATGGCATTTTTAATTGTTCTACAAAATAATTAACGTATAATTTAGATTGCTTTTTAATTAATTCAAATTGCTCATTACTTTGCGTTGTTCTCTGAGCAGTCTGCGTATATTGTGAGTTTGGTTGTTCATCACACATGCTATGCGTTGTTGCTGCTCGTTCTTGTGCAGCATCTTCCATCGGAGCTCCACATTTCCCACAAAATCTTCCGTCATCCTGTGCATGACCACATGCTAAACAGTTTTTCATATGTACACCTCATTAACTTTCTGTCTTTTCGTTTGTAAGACGCAAAGACATCTTTCTTTTTTATGTTCATAACTAGTGTACTTCCTCACTATTTTGCTTCCCGCTATTTGTGAAAAATTCCACTAATAATACCCATTAACTATATATTATAACAAAATTATACAACCCTTAGAATGAATACTTGCAGATTTATCGGAATAAAATCTCATTTTATCGGAACAATCTTAACTTTTATCGGAATATTTTCTCGTATTATCGGAACAATCTTAGCGTTTATCGGAATAACTTCAGTTTTTAGACTAGAAAAGCGAATCCTATTTTTTTATTTTGTTCTTTGAATCGAATATTGTAGGAAGACACGTACGCCACTTTTGGTGCATCCGGCTCTAAATAAAGCTTTGCACTATTCAATGCTAGAATACCATCCGTAAAGGTACCTGCTATTGGGCATCGCCATGACCAAAAAGTGTTCGAACAACCTCCATTGGTGTTAGCTTTATAACCCCTGTATTCATACTAATGACAAATGTGATGACTATTAGTAATGCTAGCGTACCTAGAATTTTTCTACACTTAAACCTTGTACAATGAGCGGTATTTTAAGAACTGACATCTAATCCTTCCTTCCCTTTATTAATTTCGCCTTGGTGTCACTGCGCTGAGTGATAATAAAATGACAGATTACAACTTAGATTTGCAAGCCAAATTGCGCTGTATACAAACCATAATAAGCATTTTTTCTATCCATTAATTGCTCATGAGTACCTTCTTCTATAATTCCTTTTTTCGATACAACGACAATTCGATCAGCATCCTTTATCGTTGCTAAACGGTGTGCAATCACTAATGTTGTACGGCCAATTGCAAGCTCGTTTAAGGCTTGTTGAATGGCCTGCTCGGTTTCTGTATCCAAAGCAGATGTTGCTTCATCCAAAATCAACACTTTAGGATTTTTCAAGAATATACGTGCAATCGATAGCCTTTGCTTCTGTCCGCCTGATAATTTCACGCCACGTTCACCAATTAATGTATCCATACCATCTGGTAGAGCTTTAATGACATCTGTAAGCTGCGCTCGCTGTGCAGCAAACCAAATATCTTCCTCACTCGCATTTAAATCACCATAAGCAATGTTTTCTCGAATTGTGCCATCAAACAAAAAGACATCCTGTTGAACAATTCCTATATGTGAACGTAAAGATTGCAGCTTAAAATCTCGTATATCAATGCCATCAATTTTTATTGAACCTTCATTTACTTCATAAAAACGTGGTAATAAACTGCAGATGGTAGATTTCCCTGCACCAGATGGACCTACTAGCGCAACCGTTTCACCAGGATGTACCTGTAAATTAATATGACGTAAGGCATGATTATTTTCAGAGTAACCAAACGATACATTAGTAAATGTAATTTCTCCTCCAATTTCATCGATAGCTTTTGCCTCTGGACGATCTGCAATTTCAGGTGCTGTTTCTAGAAATTCAATGTATCTTCTAAACCCTGCCATTCCTTTCGGATAACTTTCAATAAACATATTTATTTTATTGATTGGGTTTAAAAGAATACCTGATAATAAAATAAATGCAATGAATTCACCATTTGTTAAATGGCCTTTTAAAACGAAATATGCACCTACAAATAGCGTGAATAAGGACAAAATTTTTGTGAGAATGCCTGAAATCGTTTCATTCCAAGCCATTACTTTATAGGAAAAAAGTTTTGTCATTCGAAATCTTTCATTGTTTACTTTAAAGCGTTTAATCTCATGCTCTTCATTCGTAAAGGCTTGTACAACACGAATACCACTTACATTGTTTTCAACACGTGCATTAAAATCTGCAATATCCCCAAACATTTGACGGAATGCTTTGGACATTAACTTCCCAAAAATAATCGTTAAAATTAAAATGATTGGAACAAGTAGGAAAATTAGTATTGTAAAAGTCGGATCAATGTAAAACATAACTCCGAATGTACCTACAATTGTCATTGCAGCAATAAACATATCCTCTGGTCCATGATGTGCAAGTTCACCAATGTCCATTAAATCATTCGTTAATCTTGAAACTAGGTGCCCGGTTTTATTGTTATCGAAATAACGAAAAGAAAGCTTTTGAACATGACTAAACGCTTCCCTTCTCATATTCGTCTCAATATTGATTCCTAACATATGTCCCCAATACGAAACGATAAAATGGAAAATAGAATTAAAAATATATAAAACGAATAATAATAAACTAGCCATAATAATCCACTTCAGTTCACCGTCTGGTAGAATATCATCAATCACTTTATTTAAAACGATCGGAAATGCTAATTCGATAAGGGCTACTAGTATGGCACAGGAAAAATCCAAAATAAATAATCCTTTATAGGGCTTGTAATACGAAAAAAAACGCTGTAATAACATTGAGGAAGCCTCCTATTATCAATTTCAATCATAGTGTTCTAGTAATAAGCTACCTAATCATACACAGGTAGCTCACATTTCTTTTCTACTATTTATTGCTTTTGTTGAGCCTTTGTAAACTCTACTATTTTGTCAGCCATATCTTCGGCTTGATGTAATCCAGAGAGTGGATCAGAAGCAAAATAATATTCTGGTGCTAATTCTATTGTTTTATTATTTTTGACAACATCGAGATTGTTCCAAGCGGAAGGGAATTTCTCTTCTTTATTAAAGAAATTAATAACAAAAACATAATCCCCAACATAGTCTCCTACCACTTCATAGGAAATTTCATAACGCCCACCTGTAGATTCTTTTGTATCGAAAAGCTCTTGTACCTTTTTCTGAGGCTTCATATTAAGTATTTGATAAAGTGCTCTACCACCTGACACACTTGAATTCCCTACAACCGTTGCATTTTTTTCGAATACGTCATAAATAGTAAAAGTAACTCCTTCTGGGATAACATTATTTATTTTTTCCTGTGCTCGCGCTATACGTTTCTCAAAATCTTGAACAAATGCGTTAGCTTCGTCCTGACGACCTAAATATTCTCCCATCGCTTTAATTTCATCGGTAACCGATTTATGCGCTGTTTCCGAAAATACAATAGTTGGTGCAATCTTTTCATATTTTTCTACATCTTCATTATTCCATGTAATAATTAAATCTGGCTTTAATTCTAAGATCTTTTCTAATGATGCACTCCCATCTGTACCAATATTGGAAATATCACCCTCCTTGTAATACGATTTTAAAATGCTGCAAAGTCTAAATTTGCTGTCTTTGCTCCTACTGGAATAACATCCAACGCTAAAATTTGTCCAAGATACCAGTCTGTCACTACCCGTTCTGCTTTTACGGGAATCTCTACTTGTCGTCCACTATCATCTGTCACTGTTCTAGTCTTTACTTCTTCTGACTTAGGCTCATTCTCTTTATGTTCAACAGATTGTTTTGTATCTTCTCCACATGCTGCAAGTAAAACGAACAAACTTAGCAAAAATGGTATCTTTACATGCCTACTTATTTTTTTCATCATTATGTTATTTTCCTCATTTTCAAATTGTTTTGCTTGCGCGAGCTGATTCTTATTGTATTGAAAATGATTCTCATTTGTAATGGTGATTTCAAACAAGTTTGATGTATATTTCAGCCTAAAATTACTTGGTGCCATATTTGTTGCCTTTTTAAAAACCCGACTAAAATAATATTCATCTTCAAATCCAAGCGATATAGCTATTTCTTTTATGCCATATTGATTATCTACCAAGTAATGCTTTGCCTTTTCTATTCTCAGCTGTTGTAAATAAATTTGTGGGCCTACTTCATAACGAGCTTTAAAAATACGTAATAAATGACGTGCACTAATGTTAAGCAAATCAGCAAGTGCCTGTATGGATAAAGATTCATGTATGTTTTGCTCTATATACAGACGTGCTGCTTCTGCCCTATCAATGTCGTGCGGTTCCCCCTGCCCCTCAGCCAGTTCTCGAAAAACACGATAGACGAACTCATAAAAAGAGGCTTTCACTGATAAATGCTCTTGAATAGAGCCTGACTGCCATTTGCTGTATATATCTTGCAAAATTGTATGTAAGGCTACTGGATTTGCAGGTATACAAGAGAAAGTCGTTTGGAATGGCTGATATTGTATCTGTAAATGTTGCATAAAAGCATCCTTGTAAATGACATCCCCTTTATAGGAAATAAGGAAGTAGCTAATGCTAGTTGGTGCCGTAATATGAAGGAATTTGGACTTTCCAATATGGAAAATACTAAAGCGCTGTACATGATAAGGTTGCTCATCAATGATAATTTCTGCATCTCCTGCTGTCATGATAAGGAATGCGCTATTTTTTAAAACCTTTGTCATTCGAACATCGGTATTACTAATATAGTCAATTTGCTTTAACTGGATATTTGCATTTTGCCATAGAAGCATATAAGCATCATAGTTCATTTCCGTCTCCTTTTAAAAATAGAATTATATGGAACTATTATATTGATAATGATTCTCAATTTCAATTAATTTTAACTAAATAAAAAACCACCATCGACTATTGCTAGTCAACGGTGATTCATGTTTTATAGTAAGCCCTTACCTTTAGTAGCTTTTTTCATATCTTCATTTAATTTTTCAAAGAATTCTTCATTTGATTTTGTTGTACGTAATTTTTTCATGAAGCGCTCCGCAAAATCAGGTGCGTCCGAGAATGTTTTACGAATTGCCCATAATTTTTCAAGTTGCTCAGGCTCAAGCAGAAGCTCTTCCTTACGTGTACCTGAACGGCGGATATCAAGCGCTGGGAAAATACGACGCTCTGCTAATTGGCGATCAAGGTGAAGCTCTAAATTACCTGTTCCTTTAAATTCTTCATAAATGACCTCATCCATACGAGATCCTGTATCCACTAAAGCTGTCGCTAAAATTGTTAAGCTACCGCCTTCTTCAATATTACGTGCAGAACCAAAGAATCGTTTTGGTCTATGGAATGCAGCAGGATCAATACCGCCTGAAAGCGTACGACCGCTCGGAGGAATAACTAAGTTATACGCTCGTGCTAAACGTGTAATAGAGTCCATTAAAATAATAACATCACGCTTATGCTCAACTAAGCGGCGTGCACGTTCTAATACAATTTCTGCAACTTTCACATGATTTTCTGGAACCTCATCGAAAGTCGAGCTCACTACATCTGCATTCACAGAACGTTCGATATCAGTTACTTCCTCAGGGCGTTCGTCAATAAGTAAGACAATTAACTCTGCATCCGGATAATTTGTTGTAATAGCATTCGCGATTTCTTTTAATAATGAAGTTTTCCCTGCCTTTGGTGGTGCAACGATCAATCCACGTTGCCCAAAGCCTACAGGTGCCACTAAATCCATAATACGCGTCGATAAATTACGTTGTGTTGTTTCAAGCTTAATTTGACGATCAGGATATAAAGGCGTTAATGCTGGAAAATGCACACGTTCCTTTGCTACTTCTGGGTCTTCGCCGTTAACAGCATCCACCTGTAGTAGTCCATAATAGCGTTCGTTTTCTTTAGGTGGACGTACTTTACCAGATACCTTGTCCCCATTTCGTAAGTCAAAGCGACGAATTTGAGACGCAGAAATATAAATATCCTCTTTACTTGGTGAATAGTTAATTGGTCGAAGGAAGCCAAAGCCCTCTTGCGAAACAATTTCTAGTACACCTTCCATAAAGAAATAACCCTCTTGCTCTGAACGTGTTTTCAAAATAGCAAATATTAATTCTTTTTTCGTTAGCTTGCTATAATATGAAATTTTGTATTGGCGTGCAAGGGCGTAAAGCTCTTTTAACGTCATGTTTTCTAATTGAGCGATTGTCAATGCAGACATATGCACAACTCCAGTCTTTTTCAAAATATAATTGCTGTTTTTGGGGTTAACAAAGAAGTTTTTTTACGATAGGCTCTGTAGTCTATTCGTACCTGTCAGCTTGAAGCAGAGCGATAGGTATTTGAATTAACTATGCAAAACAATGAAGCATAATATAGCCTTATAAAACTATGGGATGGTTGAAAATTTAGAAGAAGGTACCTAGCGCAAAAAGATGCACTAGGTATATTTTAGAAGAAATTTTTATTAATAGCTAGGTTTTTTATCAAGAGCGTGTCGACCTTCTACAAAACGCACAGTTCCAGATTTAGCTCGCATAACAACTGAATGTGTTAATGCATAAGCTCCTTTATACTGCACACCTTTTAAAAGCTCACAATCTGTTACAGCAGTCGCTGCAAAAATAGCGTCGTCACCTTTAACTAGATCATCTAAATAAAGAACTTTATCTACATCTACACCCATTTTTTTACAACGTTCTAATTGTTCTTCATCTTCTGGAACTAGCTTCGCTTGGAAGTCTCCACCTAGACATTTTAATGCAACAGCTGAAATTACACCCTCCGGTGCACCACCTGTACCAAACATAATATCAATGCCAGTTTCATCAAAAGCAGTATTGATAGCTGCTCCAACGTCGCCGTCTTGAATAAATTTAATACGTGCCCCAGCTTCTCGGATTTCATCAACAATTGCTTGGTGACGTGGTCGATCTAAAAGTGTAGCTACTACATCTGAAATATCTTTATTTTTAGCTTTTGCTACCTGTAATAAATTATACGTAACAGAAGCGTTAATATCTACCTTACCTGCTGCTTCCGGTCCTACTGCAATTTTCTCCATGTACATATCAGGTGCGTTTAACAGATTACCTTTATCTGCAATAGCAAGAACTGTCATTGCACCATTTGTACCCTTCGCTACAATATTTGTACCTTCTAATGGGTCAACTGCGATATCTACTTGAGGACCTCCATTACGTAGGCCAAGCTCTTCACCAATATAAAGCATTGGTGCTTCATCCATTTCGCCTTCACCAATCACTACTGTAGCATGCATTGGAATTGTATCGAACATTACGCGCATCGCTGTCGTTGCTGCATCATCTGCCTCAATTTTTAAACCGCGACCCATCCATTTCCCGGATGCGATTGCTGCTGCCTCTGTTACTCGTACTACTTCCATCGATAAACTACGTTCCATTGTCTTATTTGCCTCCCGTTATCGGCATGTTTCTTCGCCGAAACATTCAAATTACCTCTATTGTAACATAGTTAGTTCAAAACTTTTAGCTCTCATTATTCCTTTGTCTCTGCTACACGGGCCATTATTGTTTCACGTCGAATATCGGCGCCTAAATCACGTAATTTCTCAATAAGTGAGCTATAACCACGCTCAATATGATAGATATCATGAATTTCCGTTTCGCCTTCAGCTAATAGGCCTGCTAATACTAATGCGGCACCAGCACGTAGGTCTGTAGCTGTTACAGTTGAACCATGTAATTTACTAGGACCTGTAATAATAGCTGTATTTCCTTCAACGCGTGCATTGGAATTCATACGACGAAGTTCATCAATATGCTTAAATCGAGCTGTATAGATTGTATCTGTTATCTTTGAGGAACCAAATGCTTGAGACATTAAAACAGAAAGTGGTTGCTGAATATCAGTTGGGAATCCAGGATACACTAATGTTTTCACATCAACGGCTTGCAATGTGGAGAGATCCGTTTTTGGCACAAAAATACTTTCTTCACCGATTTCAATTTTCACACCCATTTCACGAAGCTTTGCAATAATAGCCTCTAAATGCAATGGGATAACATTATCAATTGTAATGCCCTCACCTAAAGCGGCAGCCATAATCATAAATGTAGCAGCTTCAATACGATCCGGAATAATCGTATGCTCCGTACCATGAAGTTCCTCTACGCCTTCAATACGGATAACACTTGTACCTGCACCTTTAATATTAGCTCCCATGTTAGTGAGAAGAGTAGCTACATCAATAATTTCCGGTTCTTTTGCTGCATTTTCAATAACCGTACGCCCTTTCGCAAGGACTGCCGCTAACATAATATTAATTGTTGCGCCAACACTGGCAACGTCTAAATATATTTTTGCGCCAATTAATTCATCAGCACGTAAATAAATTGCTCCATGCTCATTCGTGATTTTCGCACCTAATGCCTCAAAGCCTTTTATATGTTGGTCAATAGGACGTGGCCCTAAGAAACAGCCTCCTGGTAAACCAATTACAGCTTTTTTAAAGCGGCCAAGCATTGCTCCCATTAAGTAATACGAGGCACGAAGCTTTTTCACGTTGCCGTTTGGTAAAGGTAACGCAATCATTTCTGTCGGATCAATGGTCATTATGCCATCCTCAAATGAAACTTCTCCACCGATTTCCTCTAATAATGCCTTTAACGTCCATGCATCAGAAATTTCTGGTATCCCTCCAATTGTCACTGGAGAGTTCGCCAAAATTGATGCTGGAATTAAGGCGACTGCACTATTTTTTGCACCACTAACTTTTATTGTACCTTTTAGACGATTTTCGCCTGTAATTTTATAAACATCCATTTCGCGTTCTCCCTCATGATTGGAAAGTAATTTTTTCTGCAATTGGCTCACTATATAATCTTATTATTTGCCTTTTCTCTTATTCCAATCCGTTAAAAATCCTTCAATTCCTTTTTCCGTTAATGGATGATGGAAAAGTTGCTTTAACACTTTAAAAGGAGTAGTTGCAATATGTGCACCAGCAAGTGCTGCCGCTGTTACATGCTGCGGATGACGAATAGATGCAGCGATAATTTGCGTATCGATATTATGAATTGTGAAAATATCTGCAATCGTTTCAATTAGTTCTACACCGTTTTGACCTATATCATCTAGACGACCGATAAATGGTGATACATATGTAGCACCCGCACGAGCAGCCATTAATGCTTGGTTGGCACTGAAGATTAATGTTACGTTCGTTTTAATACCTTTGTCTGCAAAGAAGCGACATGCTTCTAATCCAGCTGGCGTCATTGGCAATTTAACTGTAATATTCGGAGCAATTTCAGCCAATTCTAAGCCTTCTTTAATCATACCTTCCGCATCTAGAGCAATTACTTCCCCACTCACTGAGCCATCTACAAGCTCTGTGATTTCACGCAGTCGATCATGGAAAGAAACGTTCTCTTCTTTAGCAACTAACGATGGGTTTGTCGTAACACCTGATAAAATACCCCATGCGTGTGCTTCTTTAATCTCTTCAAAGTTTGCTGTATCAATGAAAAATTTCATTATATTCCCTCCTGATCATTGTTTGGCTTATTACCATAACGTAGGGTTGATTTCGTTCCATCTGATCACTTACCTATGGCCGTTCAGTTGAATTGAAAATCAACTACTATACATTACATTCGTTTTCACCTAAATGCCATCCCCAACTTTTGGTGATGGACTTTATATTTACTTTTTCAACGAGTAAAGACCCACTGAAATAAAGGAACTCACCACGTCCTGTGGCAATTTATATGCGTGAAAGCGTAGCGTCAGCACTACACTTTTGCGCGCAATAAATATTTGTTAGCCTAAAGCCTCCGGCAAAATTCATTGGAATTTATACGAGGCATTATTGATATTATTTTCGCCAAAAATTTATCATTTCAAAAACAAGAGAAGGTCGATAACAGCATCAACACTTCTCTTATTTGTGTATTCATCTGTGCTTTTGTAGTATTTTAGATACAAAAATTATGCTTTTTGCGCACTACCAAATTCACGAATTTTCCCGATAACTGTTGATTTAATCGCTTCACGTGCTGGAGCAAGGAATTTACGAGGGTCATAAACAACTTTATCATTATCAAGAACTTCACGGATTACTTTCGTAGCAGCAATTTGATTTTCAGTATTGACGTTAATTTTTGCTGTACCTAATGAAATCGAGCGTTGGATATCTTTTGTTGGGATTCCTGTACCACCATGTAATACTAATGGTAAATCTGCTAATTTGGAGATTTCTTCCATTTCTTTAAAACCTAAATTTGGTTCTCCTTTATATGGACCATGTACAGAGCCAAGTGCTGGTGCTAGGCAATCGATATCTGTTAGCTCAACCATTTTACGGCATTCCTCTGGATCAGCGTACATAATACCACCGATAACGCCATCCTCGTCGCCACCTACCGTGCCAAGCTCTGCTTCAACAGAAACACCTTTCGCATGAGCGTACTCAACTACTTTTGAAGTAGTCGCAACATTTTCCTCAAATGGATGATGAGAAGCATCAATCATAACCGATGTAAATCCTGCATCAATTGCTTCTTTACATTTTTCAAAGCTTGAACCATGGTCAAGATGAATAGCTACAGGTACTGTAGTGCCATAAGATTCCATCAAACCTTTTACCATGTGTACAACGGAGATGAATCCGCCCATATATTTACCTGCGCCTTCAGAAACGCCTAGAATTACTGGAGATTTTTCTTCTTCTGCTGCTTGTAAAATTGCTTGAGTCCACTCAAGGTTGTTGATGTTGAACTGACCAACCGCATAACCTTCTGCTTTTGCTTTAATTAACATCTCTTTCATAGATACTAATGCCATACTAAAAATCCTCCTCTTAGGACTATTCTTTTACATAGATATGCTATTTAATCATAGCAAAAATAAAAGCCCCTGAAAAGCAGGGGCTTTTATTTTCTACGCGAAAGCGGAGTGCAACGTAGCGACAGCGTCTTGTTTTCTGCACGTAAGCGGAGTGGAACGCAGC
>NZ_JAQZSD010000191.1:0-487 GCF_028674935.1 Lysinibacillus sp. CNPSo 3705
TATCTATTGGGCAATGGATGAAGTGCGCCGACAAGTACAAAAAGAATGGGACAAATACAATCGCACAAAGTGTAAACGTATGCGTCATGTGTTTTATAAACGCGTATCTAAATTATCACCGAAACAACAGTGGTACTTACAGCGCTATACAGAAATGTCTGAAACATTAAAAGTAGCTCATGAATTAAAGGAAGCCTATTGTGAATGGTTTGATTGGGCAAAGACAAAGAATGATGTCGTAGAAGTGAAGAAGCGATTACAAGCTTTTTACCGTAAGGTAGAAGAGACAAAATTACCAGCTTTCTTAAAAGCAATTCAAACATTGAAAAACTGGCAAGTAGAAATCTTAAATAGCTTTAGTTTTGGTTATTCCAACGGCTTTTTAGAAGGCATTAATAATAAAACAAAAGCGATGAAACGGAATGCATATGGCTTTCGACGCTTCGATCACTTTCGAGCAAAAATCTTATTAAATTTAAAGTATAAA
>NZ_JAQZSD010000192.1:0-486 GCF_028674935.1 Lysinibacillus sp. CNPSo 3705
TGGCGGCGCAACTCTATGGTTTGGCGGCGTTCTTTTCTTCGTTGGCGGCGCAACTCTATGGTTTGGCGGCGTTCTTTTCTTCGTTGGCGGCGCAACTCTATGGTTTGGCGGCGTTCTTTTCCTCGTTGGCGGCGCAACTCTATGATTTGGCGCCGAGTTCCAACATAAGCTGTAAAATTTAGAAAAACTAAAATCAGGGTTGAAAAACTTTGGATAGAATTTTACACAATATTAAAGATTTGACTCTATCAGCGGTTCTTACTCTTCTATCAGCGATGTTCGAGGATTTATCAGCGATTCTTGCTCTTCTATCAGCGATGTTCGATCCTTTATCAGCGATTCTGAACCTTCTATCAGCGATGGTCGATCCTTTATCGGCGATTCTTGCTCTTTTATCAGCGATATTCGATTCTTTATCAGCGATTCTTGCTCTTCTATCAGCGATGTTCGATCCTTTATCAGCGATTCTTGCTCTTTTATCAGCGA
>NZ_JAQZSD010000193.1:0-479 GCF_028674935.1 Lysinibacillus sp. CNPSo 3705
TGTTTGATGTCCAAAATTTTGTTTCGTTCACTAACTCAAGGTTAGCTAGTAAAAACTTTATTGATTACGTTTTGCTTGTTCAGTTTTCAAGGTTCATTTGTTTTAATTGGTGGAGCCTAGCGGGATCGAACCGCTGACCTCCTGCGTGCAAGGCAGGCGCTCTCCCAGCTGAGCTAAGGCCCCGTGTTAATTTTAGGAAATGGTCGGGAAGACAGGATTCGAACCTGCGACCCCTTGGTCCCAAACCAAGTGCTCTACCAAGCTGAGCTACTTCCCGTTTGTTATATTGGCGCGCCCGACAGGAGTCGAACCCATAACCTTCTGATCCGTAGTCAGACGCTCTATCCAATTGAGCTACGGGCGCTAATTATTAAAATAAAAAAATGGTGCCGAGGGCCGGAATCGAACCGGCACGGTAGTCACCTACCGCAGGATTTTAAGTCCTGTGCGTCTGCCAGTTCCGCCACCCCGGCACATTT
>NZ_JAQZSD010000194.1:0-478 GCF_028674935.1 Lysinibacillus sp. CNPSo 3705
AATTATTACAGCAGCTGTCATTACAACAGGTGAAAAAAGCGATGGAAAATATCTTCAAGAGTTAATTGAAAAAAGCACAAAAGCAGGTATGAAAATTAAAACGGTTATTGGAGACGCAGCTTACTCTGAAAAGGCAAATATCGAATATACTAAAGAAGAGAAAATCGCGCTTGTGGCAAAGTTGAATCCTATTCTTACACAAGGACCTCGAAAAGAAGAAGACTAGTTTGAATTTAATAAAGATGCTGGAATGTTTGTTTGTAAGGCCGGTCATCTCGCGACAAGAAAAGCACGTACGGGTAAAAAAGGAACGAGTATGAGTCAAAGTCAGACCTATTATTTTGACATTGAAAAATGCAAAGTATGTCCAATGAGAGACGGCTGTTATAAAGAAGGCGCAAAAAGTAAAACATATTCTGTCACAATTAAGTCGGATACACATGCCGAACAAGAGGCATTTCAAAATACGGAAGCATTT
>NZ_JAQZSD010000195.1:0-477 GCF_028674935.1 Lysinibacillus sp. CNPSo 3705
GGTGGGATAGATGATTGGGGTGAAGTCGTAACAAGGTAGCCGTATCGGAAGGTGCGGCTGGATCACCTCCTTTCTAAGGATATTTTCGGAATACAAACCTAGGGTTTGTAAGATTACGTTTTGCGTTCAGTTTTGAAGGTTCATTCTTAACGAATGAAATACTTCAAAACTTGTTCTTTGAAAACTGGATAAAACGACATTGAAATTGTAACAAACACATTTATTTTTTAAGTTTTTTTATAGGCTTAATAACGAAGAAGGTTTCAAGACACGAGTAGTTCTAGGAAGCAATCGAGAGAAGGAAGGAGCGTACCTCAGTACGTGACTGACTGAACGAGTGAAGCTGACGACGAAATGCGATGTGTATTGAAAGCTGTAGGTTAAGTTATTAAGGGCGCACGGCGAATGCCTTGGCACTAGGAGCCGATGAAGGACGGCACTAACACCGATATGCTTCGGGGAGCTGTAAGTGAGCTT
>NZ_JAQZSD010000196.1:0-467 GCF_028674935.1 Lysinibacillus sp. CNPSo 3705
AATATTCTCCATCATAGTGCCAATTATGTGCAATATCCTCAGCTTGTTCCTGAGTCATAATCTCAAACTTATAAGTCATAAATATCCCCTCTCGCTTTCTCCCCTTGTTCACCCTGCCTTTTTGCTTAATACCAATTATCTCAAATATTCCCACTTTCAGCAATGTTGATTTTCACCAATCTGGCCCGATTATTGAACACAAGTCAAACAACACTTAAACTAACCTCCCTCTATAAATATTGATGTATCAACGGTTTCCACCACTTCGTGATGTAAAAAAAATATTTTTCCACTTGATTTATAAACGGTATTTTCAATTTATAGCTATAATTTACAATCTGAGCGTACGCTTCGCTAAAACTAATGGGAATCATTAGCTTTTTAATCCACTATGTGATGCACAATGGATCTCTGCGATACTTATGACGACGTACCCTCCCATGTCTCTTAGCGTCATTTGCGCTTAC
>NZ_JAQZSD010000197.1:0-460 GCF_028674935.1 Lysinibacillus sp. CNPSo 3705
AATTATTACAGCAGCTGTCATTACAACAGGTGAAAAAAGCGATGGAAAATATCTTCAAGAGTTAATTGAAAAAAGCACAAAAGCAGGTATGAAAATTAATACGGTTATTGGAGACGCAGCTTACTCTGAAAAGGCAAATATCGAATATACTAAAGAAGAGAAAATCGCGCTTGTGGCAAAGTTGAATCCTATTCCTACACAAGGACCACGAAAAGAAGAAGACAAGTTTGAATTAATAAAGATGCTGGAATGTTTGTTTGTAAGGCCGGCCATCTCGCGACAAGAAAAGCACGTACGGGTAAAAAAGGAACGAGTAAAAGTCAGACCTATTATTTTGACATTGAAAAATGCAAAGTATGTTCAATGAGAGAGGGCTGTTATAAAGAAGGTGCAAAAAGTAAAACATATTCTGTCACAATTAAGTCAGATACACATGCCGAACAAGAGGCATTTCAAAATA
>NZ_JAQZSD010000198.1:0-452 GCF_028674935.1 Lysinibacillus sp. CNPSo 3705
CTACCCGTACCTGTTGCGCGGATTGAAGATCGAGCGGCCCGACCATGCGTGGGCAATGGACACCACCTACATTCCGATGCGGCGTGGCTTCGTCTATCTCGCGGCGGTCGTCGATGTGTTCAGCCGACGGGTCCTGGCCCATCGCGTCTCGATCACAATGGAGGCGGCCTTCTGCGTCCAAGCGGTCCAGGAGGCGTTGGCGAAGCACGGCAGGCCCGAGATTTTCAACACGGATCAGGGCAGCCAGTTCACCAGCCTCGAGTTCACCGATGTGCTGCTGGACGCGAAGATCGCCATCAGCATGGACGGCAAGGGCGCCTGGCGCGACAACGTGTTTGTCGAGCGGCTCTGGCGCACGGTCAAATACGAAGAAGTTTATCTCCGCGCCTACGACAGCGTGTCCGAGGCGCGAGCGTCAATTGCCAAGTATCTGGCCTTCTACAATCAGGGAC
>NZ_JAQZSD010000199.1:0-447 GCF_028674935.1 Lysinibacillus sp. CNPSo 3705
CGCTTCGCTTCGTGCGGGGTCTCGTCTGTCTCGCTTTCCCGCAGGAGTCGAGCGATGCTTCTCCAAACAACGCAATGTATCACACTATTATTTTAGTCATGCTTTCCTTTATAATAAAAGAATTAATGTGCAGGTAGTGCCCCCGATGATTTCAAATCAAGAAACCCTTAATTTAACACAAGGACCACGAAAAGAAGAAGACAAGTTTGAGTTTAATAAAGACGCTGGAATGTTTGTTTGTAAGGCCGGTCATCTCGCGACAAGAAAAGCACGTACGGGCAAAAAAGGAACGAGTATGAGTCATATTATTTTGACATTGAAAAATGCAAAGTATGTCCAATGAGAGATGGCTGTTATAAAGAAGGCGCAAAAAGTAAAACATATTCTGTCACAATTAAGTCGGATACACATGCCGAACAAGAGGCATTTCAAAATACGGAAGCATTT
>NZ_JAQZSD010000200.1:0-442 GCF_028674935.1 Lysinibacillus sp. CNPSo 3705
AAGTGCCTTATTTCTGTCTCTATTCCTTATTCATTTTCGTTTAGTAGCTTTAATATCCGTTTCAAATTGACAGCGAATATCGTTGTAGCACCTTGAATTCCCATGCCAAATAGACCCACAGTCGATGCCGTATCGTACCCGTGTCCGTTTTTTAATTCACTATTCTTCGCTTCTATTTTGTAGCGGTTTGCGGCTAATTGCTTAAATGCTTCCGTATTTTGAAATGCCTCTTGTTCCGCATGTGTACCCGACTTAATTGTGACAGAATATGTTTTACTTTTTGCACCTTCTTTATAACAGCCCTCTCTCGTTGGACATACTTTGCATTTCTTGATTTGAAATCATCGGGGGCACCACCTGCACATTAATTCTTTTATTATAAAGGAAAGCGTGACTAAAATAATAGTGTGATACATTGCGTTGTTTGGAGAAGCATCGCTCG